>CAZSBW010000014.1:0-18670 GCA_964604815.1 uncultured Salinivenus sp.
CTGCCGGCGCCGCAGCACCACGGTCCACCCCACCGCCAGGGCCAGCACGAGGGCCATGGCCAGCAGCTCGCCCGGCACGGCGTAGGGATGCGCGGCGGCAATCACGGCCTTGGCCGCGCGCAGCAACACGACCCCCGCGGCCATCATCGGCACGAGGGCGCGGTCATAGCGCCAGACGAGAAGAAGAGTGCCCACCAGGAAGAGACCGAGGGCCACGCCCTGTAGGGCCCATACCCCGAGCGTCTCTGCGGGCCCGACCCCAGCAGTCACGAAGCCGAGCGCGAGGCAGACCCCGGCGGCGGGCAGAACCTGTCGCTCGCCGGCCCGCGTCCAACGATGCAGAACCACGGCCCCGAGAAGAAGGACGATCGTCAAGCCCACAAACGGGAGGAGGCGACCAAATACCGGCGCCAGCCACGGCAGGGCCGCGTCGAGGGCCCCGTAGCTCGCCCAGGGCGGCGACAGCGAGGGGCCGACCGTTCCGAGAACCGACAGGAGGCCGGCGCCCAACACCCCGAGCCCGAGCCCGGCTACGCACGAGCGAAGGAGCGGCGTCGACTCACTGCCCCCAATGCGGTCGTGGGCAAAACCCGCAATGAGGCCGAGGCCGCCCCCCGCGAAGACGCCAAGGACGAGAGGGCCGAGAAGACTTGTGAGCACCTGGTTCGAGTATGGCTGTGCCGTGTCGAAGCCGGCCACCGTCTCGGGCCAACTATTGGCGAGCCCCACGAGGGCCAGAACGAACACGCCCCCCGCAACTGACAGAAACGTCCGGAGCCGAAAGCGTCCGCGTGCCCAGTACACGATGCCGCCCACGGCCCCTCCAAGCACGAACAAAACTGCGAGCAGGCCCGACAGGAGACCGACGATCTGCATGGCGGTCTCGCGGCGGCGCGTTTCTCGCTCCCACGACTCGGGGACGTGCACCAGCGAGGAGGCGTCGGTCACCTCCGACCCGGCGAGTTCAACCTGGAGGCGAGCCTCTCCTTTGTTGAGTGGATAGCCCGTCGTGTCGGCGTAGGTAAACGTCCAATCGCGGCGATTGGGGCGGGCGTCGGGCTCCGCCCCCACGCGCTTCAGCGCCCTCGGATCGTGACCGTAGCGGGCCTGCACCACCGAGTCGGCGATCGCACGGGCCGCCGGTTCCGCGAGGCTATCGCCCGGCTCGGCCTCCGGTAGTTCGTGAACGACCTCCACGTGGTTCGAGGCCGGGGCCAGATGCACCTTGTACTCCTCCGCGCGCTCTTCTACGCTCACCGAGTCGGCGAACGTGGCGAAGCGTACTTGCCAGAAGGGGCCGTCCAAGTAAGGTCCCATGAGCTGGCGGTACGCCTCGCGCCCGCCCTCCTGCCACACGAACGCATCGTCGTCGTCGTTCGGAACACTGACCGACGAGACCATCGTCCACGCGCCGGGATCGGCCCCGTGCGCCTCCAGCGCCGAGCGGGCCTTCGACTCCGCCTCCGTCCGCGTCATCGAGAGCGGTGCCTCGACCGTCGAAAAGTTGGCCGTCCCGACCCACGCGCCGAGCCCCACGAGCCCGGCCACCGCTATGCTTCCGGCCGTGCGCCACGAGAGCCCCGGCTGCACTGGGAGGGTCGTTTCCTCTGTGTCCTCCGCCTCGGCGGACGACCAGGTGCGATTGTAGAAGCGGTCGGGAAGCGTCCCCCACTCGCCCGTCTGCAGCCGCCCATAGAGGACGGCGCCGAGCGGAATGAGAGCAAGCACAACCACGAGGGCCTGGGAGAGCCACACGCCCGGCGCGGTGGAGACGAAGATCGGAAGTGACATCCACACCACGTCGAAGGTGAAGTGGAGCACGACAGCGGGCAACAACCCGAACGCGAGGTACAGCAGACCGAACCCGAACGACGGCAGGATAAGCTCCACGAGGCGCGCGTACGCGGGCTGGCTGGCGTAGCCGGCGTGCCCGGCCCCAAAGATGATCGCCTGCAGCACCAACGCGCCCCCGATCCACCAGCGTCGGTAGCCCAGCCGGCTGCCGATGAGGGCCGCCCCGGCCAGTGGGATGGCCCGAAACAGACACTCTTCCCAGAAACCGGCCTGGAGCGCGTTGGCGATGGGCGGGAGCCACGGGGCGTACTGCGCCAGGATATTTGGGTCAAACAGCAAGCTAGCAGGCGTCCACCAGCCCATCGCGTCCTGGGCGAAGGAGTACAGCGCCACCTGATACGCGAAGAACACGGCCACCAACAGGTACCCGGCCACGGTCTGGCCGGAGATGGCGGTCGTTCCGGCCGCCTTCGGATTCCACACCCGCCAGAGGCGCGGATGGTGACCGAACGCCAGTCGGGTGAGTCCCTCCGCCGCCATGAACGACACGGTCACGAGGAGCCCCATGCCTACTGCGCCCGCGATGGTCGCAAGCACCTGCTGGATAAGGAAGCTCTGCGAGGCCAGGGCGGTGTCGTAGTTCATCCACGACAGGGGAAGTTGGTTAAGCCCGGCGAGCAACTGGAGGCCCGCAACAATAGCGCCCCACACCACCGCCATGCGCCACTTGAGCGCGTCTCGTCGCAGCAGCCAGTAGAGGCCAAAGAGGCACCCACCCAGTACGTAGATCACAAACATCGCCGTCGTGCCGCCGAGATTGATGACGTTGTTGGCCGAGCGCATCTCCTCGTAGCGGCGCGTGAAGCCCTCCGGCACCTTCACGAAGCGAGAGACCTCGCTGAGCGAGGCCCCGCTCACGCCCAGGCGCAGGCGGTAGCGACCCTCACCGATCTGCACGTCCGGCCGTTCGTAGACGAAGGTGTGGTCTACCCGCCCGTTGGGCCGCTCCTCCTGGGACGATGAAATCAACTCGTACTGGCTCAGATCGACGGTCCAGTGCGTCGAGGCCTCCGTCACAGCAATGGTGCGGGCCGAATCGGCAGAGAGGGCCGGCCCCTCAGCGTCCTCCGGCCACGTCTCCTCAAACCCGTAGGGCCGTCCGTCGGGGGTAAAGCGGAGCTCCGTCTCACGAGGCTCCCGTTCCTGGTAGTGCCGCACGGCCCACTGGTAGGGCTGGTAGTACCCGGCGTCGATCATCCGGCGCAGCGAGTCCCGGCCGCCCCCCTCCAGCTCCACAAACGTCTTCACCTGGCCGTCCGTGCGGAACGCCGCGGCTTGCCGAAAGCCCTCCGGCCCCAGGCCCAGTTGCTCGGCGCGGACCTGAGCACTGTCCAGCGCCGCGCTCCGGCTCATTGAGATCTCCACGTTCACGATGGGAAAGGCCTGCGGAAAGACCTGCCAGCTATAGACGGCAGCGCCGAGACAGGCCAAGACGAGGAGGACCCAGAAAAGCGGTCTCCGAAACATAAACTGAGAAAAATGAGCCGGGAATTACGACGACAGCTTCCCCCAAATGTGGGCTCTTTTCAGTTCATTAGCATAAAATCGTCCGTCGAATTCCGCAAGCGAATTTCCTGCTCTTTGTCGTCTTCCGCAAGGACTGCGGCCGAGCCTGGTTGGTTGACGGGCCGATCCCGGGGCGGATCTGTTCCTGTGTCACTCGTCGCTGCCCGGCACCGTGAGGTCCTGCGCCCGAATCGTCCGCTTCCACAACAGCTTCCCCTCCACGTCGAACGTCCGAAGGGTAAGCGTCCGGTCTGTGCGGGGTCCGCTGACCGTGAGCGTCCCGAAGTTGCGTTCTTCCACGAGCGTGCCGTCGACCCGGTTGGGCGTTCCGTCGTCCGACGCCGCACCGGCCGTGAGGGGAGAGTTCGTAAACTCGTAGATCGGGTAGAAGCCCTCGGGCCGGCGGCGGAGGAGTTCGGTGATGTGCCGGTCGCCGGACAAAAAGACCACGCCCTCAACCTGCCGCTTCTGGAGGGCCTCCAGCACCTGGGACTGCTCATGTGGGAAGCGGGCCATCGTCTCGTACTCGGCTTGCTCGGTGATGACCTGCCCGCCGTTCACGACGAGCTTGAACGGCGCCTCGCTGGTCGTGAGTGCGTCGACGAGCCATTGCCGCTGCTCTCGGCCCCACATCGTTTTGTCCTCGGTGCGGGGGGCCTCGGTGGGCGAGCGGTGGTAGCGGTCGTCAAGCAGGAAGACGTCTACGTCGCCCCACTTGAATTTGCCGAAGACCCCCGGCACGTCCGGGCGCCCGTAGTTGGGGTTGGCCCAGTAGCGCTTGAAGAGGCGGAGGCTCGCCTCCTTTTGGCGATAGGACCGGTCGCTGTTGTTGGGCCCGTAGTCGTGGTCGTCCCAGGTGGCGTAGTGGTGCGTGTGGCCGAGGAGGGGCTGGAGTGCCGGGACGCGGCGTGTGTGGGCGTAGCGATCGGCCATCGTCGCCGGGGTGGCCCAGTCCACCTCCCGGTAGTACACGTTGTCGCCCATCCAGACCATGAGGTCCGGGTCCTTCGCCGCGATGGATTGGAAAATCTGGTAGTCGCCGCCATAGGGGTCGCCGGGCCGGTCGTAGATCGGCTCGTTGATGTAGGCGCACGAGCCGATGGCCATCGTGATGGTGGGCGGGTCGGTGCGCCACTGCCAGAGGCGCTGGGTCTGGAAGCGGAGGGGATAGGAGCGCTCCACGTGTTCGCCGTCGACGAAGAGGCGGTACGTGTAGGTATTGCCGGGCTCCAGGCCGCTGATCGTGAAGCGGGCGACGTGGTCGTCCTCGGCGGTGGTTTGCTGGATCGGCGTCGCCCCGGTGTCCGGGTCGGGGATGACGGCGGGGGAGTCCGGGGCCTCCGTGCTCCAGTACCGAATCTGCACGCGGGCCGCCCGGGTCGTCTGGACCCAGAGCTGCACCTCGCGGTGCGTGCCGTAGCCCACCATGGGGCCGGCTTGCAAGAGGCTATCGGGCGACGGCTCGGCGACGGCCGGCGAGCCGGCGGGCGTCTGGGCGTGCCCCACGTCGGGAATCACGGGAACCAGAAAAAGGACGAGGAGGAGGGGAACGAGACGGAAACGTACCATCGGGGCGGAACCAGGAATGAGACTTATGCCAATGATCGTGATCGTTCTGCGCTTTCGCCGGTGCTCCAAATCCGTCCAATCTGCCTCCCTCCACCGGCTGAGATCTCGGATCAGGACCCACGTGTGTTGGGTCCGGGCCGAATCGGCCCTCAATCGAAATTGTGGGGAGTGGGGACTGCTAAAATTTCCGCTTGGAAAGTGACGCTTAACCAGCTTCCCGACTAGGGTCCAAATTTCTCACGCGGAACGCAGCAGTCGGTTGACAATGCTATAGAAGCGGGATAAGATGCTGATGATCCTCTTGACAGTGACGAGGAGCCAGAATGCTTTTTGTCGAAGCAAAATGCCCGCTATCTTGAGTTTTCTTTCTTTTCCAGATCGGAATGAGTGTCTCCCGTTCCACAAGCGAAGAGCAGCGGCTTGAAGCTTTGCGTCGCCTCACGCCCCTTCCCGAGTCCGAGACGGACGCCCTGAGTCGGGTCGTGGAAACGGCGAGGCACCTCTTCGACGTGAGTGCTGCAACCGTAACGCTCGTCGGTCGCGAGGAAGTGCGCCCGCAAGCAACAGCCGGCGAGAACGCGTTCTCTACGTCGCGGGAAGGCACCCTCTGCGGGCGCGCCATCCTGGATCCCGACATCTTGGTGGTGGAGAATGCCCCCGACGAGCCAACATTCGACGCCCCTCCACTCTCAGCCTCCGGATTTCGATTCTACGCCGGAGCCCCCCTCCTCCTCGATGACCAGCCAATCGGGGTTCTAGCCCTCTACGACGAGGCGCCTCGCTCACTTGATCAGCAGAGTCGCGAACAGCTTGAGACGCTTGCCGAACTCGTCGTCGATCTCTGGGAGACGCGGCGGCGATCAACGGACATCACTGATCTGACCTCAGTGCTCGAGGACGTCAACGAGCCGGTCCTCATCACGGAAGGAGAGCCCATTGACCCACCGGGGCCCCAGATTGTGTGGGTGAACGAGGCCTTTTCGGCACTCACAGGGTACGAGCAGCGTGAACTCATTGGGGAGACGCCCTGTCTTCTTCAAGGCCCCGCCGACACGAGCCGGGGGGTTCCGGACGCGATTCGCGAGGCGTTGAGCAATCGGGAGCCGGCGGAAGTGGAGGTCACGAATTATCGAAAGGATGGAGAGGCCTATCTGGCCGTCGTCGGCGTTGCTCCGGTCTTTAACGGAAAGGACGAACTGACCCATTGGATCTCCTTTCATCACGACGTCACCGACCGCCGAAAACAAAAGAAGAAGCTAAAGTACGAGGCCACGCACGACTCGCTGACCGGACTGGCCAATCGGTCTGTACTGCAGGAGGACGTACAGCGCCTCGTAAGTGCTCGAGAGCTGGAACCGTCGGCACTTCTCTACCTGGACCTGGATCGCTTCAAACTGGTCAACGATAGCCTCGGGCACAGCAAAGGCGATCTTCTTCTCGTCCAAATTGCCGACATTCTCCGAGACGTAACCCGGGAAGAGGATACAGTTGCGCGGATTGGGGGGGACGAGTTCGGGGTGTGTCTCCCCGCGCTCGACACCCCCGAGCAGGCACGAGACATTGCCCGTCGGATTTACGAGGCCCTGAATCAGCCGATCGGACTTGAGGAACGCTCTGTGTTCACCCCAGCGAGCATCGGCGTCGTGATTGGGCTGTCGAGCTACGACAGTGTAGAGGACGCTCTTCGGGATGCGGATACAGCCATGTACAAGGCGAAAGAAGATCTCCATCAACCGATTGCCGTCTACGAGGAGTCCATGACCCGGCGGGTCGAAGAGCAACTATCGACGGACGCCGAACTCCGGCAGGCCCTCGAACGGGAGCAGTTCGAGCCGTTTTTCCAACCGATCGTCGCCCTGGACGATGGGGCGCTCTACGGGTTCGAGATACTGGCCCGTTGGCGTCATCCCGAGCGGGGCCTGCTCACACCCGGCACCTTTCTTGAGCCTGCAGAGGTGACGGGTCTCATCGTTCCCATCGGACACCAGGTCATACGAGAGGCGTTTGCCCACACCCGGGAACTGGGCGACGCGTGGACGCGAACGCCCCCGCTTTCGCTAATGGCCAATTTCTCCCGACAGGAATTTTTTCGGGCCGAAACGCTCTCGTTTTTGGCGGAGCTGTTCGACACCCACGACGTGGCTCCCTCGCAATTCACCATGGAAATCAGCGAGCGGACGGTAGCGGACATCTCGACGGAGGCCGAGACAGGATTCCCCTCTCTCAAGGAACTTGGGGTCCGAATTGTGCTTGACGACTTCGGCACAGGCTTTTCCTCTCTTCAAGCGCTCCGTCGCCTGCCCGTCGACGGACTGAAGATCGACAAGGAACTGCTGGCTGACGCCAACGGCCAAACCTGGGACCGCGACCTCGTCGACCTCGTGATTCAGATGGGACACACGCTAAATCAAAATGTAACGGCCGAGGGCATCGAGACGCAGGAACACCTTTCGGCCCTTCGAGCCATGAACTGCTCGTACGGGCAAGGGTACTTGCTGGCCCCCCCTGTTCCACCTTCTGAGGTTGAAGGCCTCCTCGAAGAAACTCCCTGGACGTCATTCTGGGACGCGTAAGCACGCTCCTTGCCCTGCTCCTCATGAGTCGATCAACTCTCTCCATTCCGGCCAGGGACGACCGGGTCCTCCTTGCTGTGGAGGACGACGTCAGCGCGGATCTGTTGCTTCACCGAATGACGAGACGAGGCATTCATCCCAAACAGGTGGAGCACGGAAAGGCCGCAGCCGAGGAATTGGAGAGCACCCCTTTCGACCTCGTGATCATTGAAGCGCAGTTTCCCGGCCTAACGGGGCTCGAACTCCTTAAATACATGCCCTCGGAAGAGATAGCGGGGAATCCTCAGGTTATCCTTTTGGGGGAGGGCGGCGACAACGAGGAAGTCATCCGCGCCTTCGAGCTCGGGGCCGCCGAATACCTCAAGCGTCCGTTTGCCCCCGAGGTAGCACTGGCCCGAATCGTTCGCTTTCTCGGGAAAGATCGTTTCGTATCGCGGCCGCCCTCGGCCAGCGTGCTTCCCGTGATCCCCATGCCGGCGACAACCCTTAGCGGCGGGCTCTCCCTGTTCGACCTTATGAGTGGCCTCACAGCCGTTTTCATCGTGATGGCCCTCATATTGGCCCTGGTAGCCGTCGTCACCCACGCACGGGCCGAGTCCCGGAAGCGGGTTCGGCGGAAAATGGAGGAAAAATGGAAGGGGCTTCTTCTCGACGTTCTGGCCGACGACAAGGACCCGCAGGACCTCGTTGATCAGGTACCAGAATCCAAGAAACGGATTTTTCTGGAGTTTCTCGTTCCGTACGCGGTCACGTTCGAGGGACGTGCTCAGGAGCTTCTGGTCCATCTTGCCAAACCGTTCCTGATTCACCTAGAAGGAGACCTCGAAAAGCGAGATCCGGGAACGCGGGCCCGCACGCTCCAGCTCTTCGGACTGTTGGGAGACGCATCGTGCTGGGGACTCCTGCGGAAGAGCCTCGACGACCCCTCTCAGACCGTGGCGTATACAGGATTTAAGTGGCTCGCCCGGCGCGGGCCGCCGCGGGCCGCAACGCCGCTTCTGGAGCACCTCCATCGATTTTCGGGCTTCTCGGTGAATCGGATTTCTTCCACCCTCGTCCACCTTGGGACGGAGGCCGCGCCGGTGCTGCGCTCCTACCTTAGCGACGAGACGCAGACCCCCTTTGTGAGGGTCGTCTGTGCCGAAACGCTCCGCTGGATCGGAGACGCCCAATCTGCCCCGGTGGCGGCCCAGCTGCTCGTCTATGAGCCACACCCCGAACTGACAGCCGCCCTCCTTCGCCTGCTCCGACGCGTGGGCCAGCCCGAGCATGCGCCGCTCGTCCGATCCTATTGCAACGACGACGTGGACTTCGTCCGAATCCACGCGGCCCGGGCCCTCGGTCAAATCGGCAACCCCCAGGACGACCGGAAATTACTCCGCAATCTCGTGATGGACACTCGCTCCCGATGGACCGCCATCAACGCGGCCCGAAGCCTCAAGGAGCTCGACCAGACGCGGCCGCTGCACTACCTTAGTCGGACCAATCACGAACATGCGAGCCTTGCCACTCGAGTGATCAAAGAGCCCGTCAGATGAGCGTCGTCCTCGAAGGAGTCACGTATCTGTGCATGGGGTACTTCCTCCTCCTAAATAGCAGCTACCTGGTGATGAGCCTCAGCGCTGCGTACACTCTAAGACGGCACGGCCAACACCTCTCGGCATATCTTTCGAAGGAGGAGGCACGCTCGGAAACGCTCCCGCCAATTACCCTCATTGCCCCAGCATACAATGAAGCCGTCACGTGTGTCGAGTCAACCCGGGCGCTCCTGAGCCTAAAATACCCTCAGTACGAGGTCCTGGTCGTCAATGACGGCTCGACCGACGAGACGCTGAGTCGACTCATGGAGGCCTTTACGCTCGAGAAGACGGCGCGCACCCCAACGGCCGAGTTGCCCACGGCCTCGGTGCGGGCTGTCTACCGAAGTCGGATCCACCCCAATCTCTGGGTTGTGGACAAAGAGAACGGCGGCAAGGCCGATGCCCTCAACGCAGGAATAAACTACTGCCAAAGTCCCCTCTTCTGTGCCATCGATGCCGATACGCTAATCGAGAGGGAAGGGCTGATTCGACTCGTGCGACCGTTTCTGAAGGACGACAGTACAGTAGCCGTGGGGGGATTCATTCGCATCGTAAACGGGTGCGAGGTTGAGGCGGGTCGCGTGCAGAACGTCAGCCTGCCAAGCCGGTTGCTTCCCAAACTTCAGGTCATTGAGTACATCCGGGCGTTTCTCTTTGGGCGGATCGGATGGGACGGAATCGGAGCCCTGCTCATCATTTCGGGTGCCTTCGGGCTGTTTGACCGAGAGACGGTCGTCGCCGCAGGGGGATACAGCACCGACACCGTTGGGGAGGACATGGAACTGGTTGCTCGCTTACACCGATACATGCTAGAACAAGATGCTCCGTACAGCGTCCGCTTTCTGCCGGACCCGGTCGCCTGGACGGAATGCCCCGGGACCTTCCAGGGACTCGGGGGCCAGCGCGACCGATGGCACAGGGGGCTTATTGAAACGCTGGTTCGCCATCAGAAAATGCTTTTCAATCCTGGGTACGGCCGAATTGGGGTCATCGCATACCCATATTACTACTTTCTGGAAATGCTCGGCCCTGCGATCGAGTTGGTCGGGTACGTGACCTTTTTCGTCATGCTCGCCCTCGGCAGTCTTCCCGGGAAAATGGGGCTCGCCTTTTTCATGGTTGCCTTCGGCTTTGGGCTGGTTCTCTCGTATGGAGCGGTGGCACTGGAGGAATTTTGGTTTCGACGTTACGAGAAGACGACGGATCTCGTCCAATTTTTTGCTCTTCCCCTTCTGGAGACGTTTGGCTACCGACAACTCATTGCGTGGTACCGGCTGCGGGGCATGTGGCGATATCTCCAGGACGTAGAAAGCTGGGGATCCATAGAACGCACTGGCTTCGACAATACCTCCTCATAGTCATGTCGCTCCTGCTTGCTTTTCTACTTCTCGCCGTTCCGTCTCCGACCCTCGCTGCGGCCCCCGCCGCTGTCGACGCGGAAAAGCCGACCCGGGAGACGAGCCCCCAGCAACAGGTGGCGGACTCGATTTACACGATTGCCACAACCCGATACACCTACGAATGGGTGTCGGACATCCAAGCCTGGCAAACCAGAGAGCTCTCGCTGGAAACTTTTCTTCCGGTAGGCACGCTCGTCATCGACCTCGACCAGCAGCAACGATTTGGACGGAACGAGATATCAGGTGCGGTTCACTACTGGGGGGATTTGTGGGGGGACTCCTACGGGCACATCCAAACCAAGATTGCTCCCAACGCCCTTACAATGCCGCGCTTTACGATCGGCGGGGAGCTGTACGAAGTGTATGGGAATTGGGAGATTTCCGGCTGGTTTGAGTGGCGTCGATACCCCTCCGCGAACGTGTACATTATGGGGCCTCAGATTGCTCGGTATCTCGACCAATGGTACGTTCGCATGCGGACCTCCATCGTGGAACGAGAGGGCAAGTGGGTCGTCACGGAAATAGCGGCCGCCCGGTACTACTACCTCGGTACGTCCGACTCGTTCGTGGAAGGCCAAATCGGATACGGGCGAAACGTTGAACTCGTCGAAGCAACCCCAGAGGGGGACCTTGAAGTGGCGCGCACCTACTTTGCAACGGCCCGGGTTCGGCACTTCTTCACCCAGAACTTCGGGGCCACCTTCACCGCGAAGTACAGCAGCGAAGTGTATGAACGCACCGGAATCACAGCCGGACTGCTCGCCCGCTGGTAGGAAATAGAAGGGGGATTTCTCGATTCTCCAGTCAGTTTCCCCAATTGAGGTGGAGCCAGATTCTCGTGTCGGCTGCACTCGGATCCTCCGGATCAGGGGGGTTGGTCAACACCTTGAAGGTGGAGTCCTGTGAGCTGGGATAGCACACCGTGCGCTCAACTCTGCACGCAATGTTTTCTTCAAAGTCAAACTCAATCTCTTTAATCCTCTCGTCTTCCCCCGATCCGTCGTCTGCCCAGAGGGAGATCGTGTACGTAGCTGATAGATCCGGGAATTCCCGCTCCACGTCCTCGAAGCGGACTGGAACGTCGGGAGGAGAAAAACTGGGGAAAGGGCTACTGGTATACAGATCGGTGGTCGAATCGCTCAGGACATAATAAAGGTCAGGATTGCCATCCGGCCAATCGATAAGCTTTCTGACTTCGGTCTTCGTGAGTGTTGCCCTGCTGTACCGGAGCCGAACGTCGAGGGTCTTGGTTGCCTTGGCCGTCGAACCGATGTCGTCACGCACCGTCAGTTCAACCTCATACTGGCCTTTTTTTGGAAAAGTGTGAGCGACAGTCTCGCCACCTGCTTCACCCTCGTATTCGACATTCGTCCCTTCGAAGGTCCAGGAGAGAGAATCGATCTTATTCTCCGGGTCACTTGCGTCGGCGACAAATGTGACCTCGTCACCAGCCCTTGGGTTTTCGTCTTCGATGGAGAAGTCAGCAGAGGGCTTCTGGTTGGGTTCTCCGCTATCACAGGCGGGTAGGCACAGCAGCGCGACGCCGACGAACAGGAGAAGCCAGTACGAAGGCGGGACGCAGTCAATGGAAACGGAGAATTTGTAACGCATGGGGTGGAACGAGGGCGGGTGAAGAAGAATCGGGAGAATCACTGGGAATATCGCGCGGTGCGCTTCCACTCTTTAAGCCATGACGCGGGAGGATCTGTCAGTTCAAACCCGGGAATTTCATGGATTCGAAGCCCCATTTTGACCAGGAGCGGATGCTCTCGAAGCGTCGTAGTTGACTCTCGCCTGCGCGCAGAAGCACCTTCACTCGCGACGATGGCCCGCATAGACACAATTTTTTTGTCACCGTCAGGGAAGGAAAGAGAGATTCGGCCCTTTTGTCCCCCGCCGCCGACCCCAGCCATTTGACCGGTGACCACCTGTTGACTTTTCATTTCGTCGGGGGACAAGACTTTGGCGGCAGCAACCGTGCCCGCCTCGGTGTTCAGCACGCCCCATCCCCACCGGGACAGCTGACGGCGGAGACGATTTTGGGCTTCTTGCTCCGATCCCTCGTAGGCAAACTGATAGGGAACCCTACTCTTCATGTCTGCGGAGGGCCGTGTAGAAGCGCAACCAACAAACAGAAGGACGGCGAGAAGAACCGGGTAAGCCCTGGCAATGCGCATGATCCACTCAACATTTAGACAAAGAGACGGTTGTTAGCTGGTATACGACTCGTGCGAAAGGAAAGAAACAGAGCGAAAGCGTATATCGAGTTAAAAAATTTAAGCTCAGAGAAATACGACTCGAACGATCCTTTCATCGGGAAGAAGTATCACGGGTGGAGAAAGGGGGAGTTTCTTTTTGCGGGGGAAGATAGAAGCCCGGGTTCCAGGGCGTGTCAGGGGCCCTCTCTGAGCTAAGGACCCAGCCTCATCCATCTCCTGTGGGGAGATGAGGCCAGATTGGCAGGGTGCTTGCGTTGCATGCGGGGTCCATGTCGGCAAATCGGGATGTGGTTCCGTATTCTTAGGTGAATAGGGAAAGTCAGGTGTCTCGACTCGCTGGGTCGTCGCTTAGTACTCCACTCACAAAATGAATTCTGGTGCCATGTACGGTTCACGTCCAAAATCATCGCGTTTCGTTTTAGCCCTCACCCTTGGGATCGCCCTGCTCTCCTTCACTGGATGTGATACGTTCAAGGACGACTCTTCGGGAGAGGAAGAAGAAGACTATGAGGTAACGGACGATCTAGGAGGCCGGATTGACACCCCCTCGGACAGTGGAAAGGCCACTACCATAGGACACAAAAAAGCTCAAAACGTATCTTTCAGTCTAGAAGCGCGGATCCAACCGCCGACGGTGAATGGCACGAGCGCGCGGACGACCTCCCTGAACTTCGATGGAAACGACAATTTATACATCGGCTATCTCCTGGTTGGAAATCCCTTTGGGGGAGGAATCGACATTCTCAACGCTGCCGACCCCACTAACCTGACCGGAGCGACGAGTCTGAAGAGTGCGAACACCGACGTGCAGGGAATGACGTCTCCGCCCGACCAGGATCTGGTGTACGTGGCCGAAGCGACCAGGCCCGAGCAGGCCGACACCTCTCCTTCCAGGGTATCGGTTGTCGAACTCGAAAATGGATCGGCGAGTGTGACGAGTAGGCGGCTGACGGGAAATGTCGCGAAGAGTGTGGCGGTTGAGCCCAGCGACGACCAGACCGGTCACGACTTTCACGTCATCACCGACAACAATTCCCTCTACCGCTTCGACAATGATCTGAACGAAGACACGATGCTGCGTCAAACAGTGGAGGATGGGGTGAGCTTCAGTGGACTTGCGACCCATCAGGACCAGGTCTTCACTCTCTCTGTGGAGGGGCAGATCTACTATTCCGACTGGGGCAGTGCGAATCCGCTACAGAGCGACGCTGTAAATCTAGATTCCGGCATTGAGCTCCTCGGAATCGGACGACTGAGCGCTTACGACCAATCCGACGGTCAGTTCACCCAGGACGAACGACTCTTCGCAGCCCTCGGAAGCAATGGGTTTGCTGCTCTCGATGACGATGCCGACGACGTTAAATATCGGGTAACCGAGACGGGGACCCCCGGACCCGAGGGCGAACCTGGATACTATACCAGTGTGACACTGCATGGAAAGGTCCCTTCCATTAATGGAGATCTCGTGTACGGCGCTCGGCGATACGGAATTGTGGACGTCTACGAGGTTCCGAGCGACGGGATCAGTAACGGATTGAATCTAATCCGGCGTCTGTATCTCCGGGAAGCCTTCGATCTCGGCGAGGAAGACGACAGGCCTCCGTCGGTGAACTACGTGCTGGGAGTGGAGGAGAGCAACAAGTTGTACGTCTCCGGTGGCAAGGAGGGCACGCTGGTTCTGGACCTGAGCGCCGCGGAGAACCCGAAGGCGATTAGCTTCGCGGCCTTCTGCACCACACAGAGCGACTTCGCGGAGGACGACGTTTCCATCACGAATGTCCGGGAGAACGATGAAGACGAGCCCATCGAGATTAGCTGGGAGTCGGCCACAACCCTCAGCACCGTTGTTCTGAAGGCCGGGCCGTCGATGTACAACTATGACGGCGAAAGCGGCACCGCGCTATCTGAAGCAGGCGACGTTCCGGGGACAAGCCAGTCGCCCCCCCGCCCATGTCCGGCCGGCGAAGACCTGATTGTCAAGAACGAGGATGTCGACGGCGATGATGACGACGATGACGATGACGACGATAACAGCTGATGGGTTCGGCACCGCCGCCTGCCTCTGAGAGGAAGGGCGAAGTCAGCCCTGTCTGGGAATCTCAATCGCTGGCCGGACGACGTCGGCCGCTTGGTGCGGGCGGCGGGTCTCCTCCGCGTCCACATTCCCGAAGGCCACCACGAGGACCGTCTTGACGCCCCCGTCGTACCGGCCGAGAACCGCGCCGGCCCTGTCTTAATCGGCACCCGCCACGACGATCTCCGGGCGGATGTCGCGTTCCATAACCTTTTTGCCGCTGCGCGCCAGTTCCATCATCACGTTCTCGTAGACGTTCCCCAGGCGCGCCCTCGACACGGGAGGATCATCCCGAGGAGGTGCCCCTGCGCGACGCCGGTCGCAACGCCTGCGTGACCTGATCCCCTCCAGGTTCACGACCGAACAAATCGTCTCGTCCGGCGTCTGGAAACCTACAAAAGCTGCGAATCCTGACTTCGCCCGTGCTGTTGGCTATCTTTGAAAAGGGAGGGGTGTGCCTGAATATACAGGACCCGCGGTAAACCGCTCTTCCGCAGCCATCGTGCTCCGTTCATCGGCCACTCTCTCGAATGATGGGCAAGTCAGCCCTTCTTTTGTTGGCGGCCTGCGTCTTTGTGGGAACCGGAGTCCTTCTGTCCCCTCCCTCCGAACAGAAACGCGACGCGGCGCCGGTGCCCAGCGCGACCGCTCTTGCCGCGCAGCAGGCCGGGCTGGAGGGAACGGTGCTGCTCCCCCCACGCCAGGACGACCGGCGGCGATTTCGGGGACGGGCCTATCGGCAGCGCACCAATCGAGGCAACCGGAAGCAATCGGAATCGGAGGCCACGTCGAAGAACCGGTACCGCACCGTCATTATCAGCGCACATCCGCTGTCGTTCGAGCCCACCGTCGAGCCCCTCGATCCGGTCACGATCGACCAGAAAAACACCTCGTTCGATCCCCAAGTCACCCCTGTGACGGCGGGCACGACGGTTGAGTTCGTAAACAGCGACCCCTTCTACCACAACGTCTTCAGCCTCACCCCCGGCGCCCGGTTCAACATCGGACGCCGCCCCACCGGCGTCGTCGTGGAGGAAACGATTCCCCGAATCGACGGAGACACGCCGGGAATGGGCGTCGTGGAGTTGCACTGCGACATTCATCCCCAGATGAACGCGTTCATCGTGAGCCTGGAAACGCCGTTCTTTACGCGGGCAAAGGAGGACGGCACCTACAGTCTCGATGGACTCCCGGCAGGCCGGTACCGAATTCTCGCCTACGTGCCCCGCCAGGACCCCGTTCGCTTCGAGGTCGAGCTCAGCGAGGGCGAGCGCATTAGCCGAACCGTCGACCTGCGATGACAAAGAACCTGCCGATCAAATACAAGCTGTTCGTCCTCCTCTTCGGCCTCACGGCGGGCGTGGTGGCGGTCATTCTCTTTGCCACCAATCGGATCGTGTCGGAGGAGGTGCGCGACGGGGTCGTCGACAACTTCAGCCGAACGCAAACCTTCCTGAGCCAGCAGCAGCGCCTCCGCTACGACCGGCTGGTCGAGTCGGCCTACCTGATCTCGGAGAACTCGACGTTCAAGGCCAACCTTTCGCTCGACGACCCGCCCACGATGAGCCAGAGCGTGCAGCGATTCAGTCGTTTCGTGAAGACGGACCTTATGATCGTGACCAACCGGAACGGACAGGTGCTCTCCTGGCTCGGCGCACCGGGGCGACGGGGCACGAAGCTGATGGCCCGCGAAGGCGTGCGGATGGCCCTCGCCGGGAAGGATCCGCCGCCGGATGTCCGGCTTCCGTCCCTCTGGGCCATCGACCAGACCCTCTACCAGGTCGTCACCATCCCCGTCTACAGCGGCGACGACGTGATCGGGACGCTGTCGCTTGGGGCACGCTTTACCGAGGTGGAAGCCGCTCAACTGCGCCAGGACAGCACGATGCAGGTCTCAATGTTTCTGGACCGACAGCGGATTGCCTCCACCCTCCCCGACACGGCATCGACCCCCTATCCCACCCTCTGGAGTGAGGTGCAGGACCGGATCGAAAAGGTGATCGCGGAGCGCGAATCCACCGCTCCCTTTCGGCTCACGGTGAACGGAGACGAACACTTCGCCTTCCTGAGTCCGCTGGGCGAGGGGGAACCGGCGTTCTACGTTGCCAGCGTGCCGGTGGGCACCGAGCTCAGCACGCTCTACTCGCTGCGGCAAAACATTCTCCTCATCGCCGTGGTCGTCGCCATTCTCACCATTCCCCTCGCCATTTTCCTCGGTGGCATCGTGTCCAATCCCATCGAGGCGTTGCAAGACGCGATGGGGCGGGTCGAGGAGGGCGATCTGGACGTGGAGGTCGACGTGCAGAGCGGAGACGAGATCGGACAACTCGCCCACAGCTTCAACGAAATGATCGCCGATCTCCGCGAGCGGTCCCTGCTCCAGCGACACGTGGGCGCTCATACCCTCGAAATGATTCGGGACAGCGAGGAGCTCGACGTCGACCTCGCCGACCAGGGCCAAATGCAAAACCTCGCGGTGGTGTTTACGGACCTCCGGGGCTCGACCGATCAGATCGAGCGCACCGCACCTCGGGAGTTTGTACGTCAACTCAACCGCACGTTCAGCACCCAGGCAAAAATCGCCGCCCATTTCGACGGCTCCATCGACAAGTTCGTGGGCGACGCGATGATCGCGATTTTCGCCGGGGACGATCCGCTGGCGGGCGCCCTTCACTGCAGCATCGAAATTCAGCGCGCCTTTCGGGAGGACCCGCTCTCGTCCTCGTTCTGGCAGGGATTGGGCATTGGCATAAACTACGGTCCCATGCTGATGGGAAACATGGGCACCGAAGAGCGCCTCGACTATAGCATTATCGGGGCGGAGGTGAATCTGTGCGCCCGCCTCTGCGACAACGCCGGCCCCGGCCAGATCCTCGTGCGGCGCGACCTCATCGAAAAGAGCGGCCTCACCGACACGGTGCGAATCGAATCGGTCGGGATGCAGACCTTCAAGGGCTTCGATCGCCAGTTCGAAATTGCCGAAGTCACCTATGACCATGATGCGTAGGCTTCTCCTCGCCATACTCCTCGGAGTCAGTCTGCTCGGTCTCGACCCCGTGTACGCGCAGGTCGACCTGGGCTTTGGACTCGACGGGGAATACCGGATGGGGGGAGAGGACTCCCGCTTTCTCGTCAACGAGATTCCGACGGACGAGGACGTGCCGCACTCCGGCTCCCCCAGCCCCCACTTCGCCCTCCGGCAGGTGAACCTGTTTGCGTTTTCCCAGCTCGGCGAGGCATTCTTCTTCGAGGGCCGCCTGCAAATCGACAATATTGGCAGCGGCGGGCTCAATCCGCCGCGCGTGGGGCTCGCCTACCTGGGCTGGGAGCCGCGCAACCAGTCGTTCTCGGTGTCGGTGGGGCGATTCGTCAACCCATTCGGGCAGTACCCGAAGGAAAGCCTTGCCTTCCGGAACGACTTCGTGGCGGCGCCGCTCCTCTACGGCTACGGGGTGAACGTGACGCAGGGACTGGGCTACTGGCCGGGCGCTCGCTCCTCCACCTCCGGTTATGCGGGGTGGGACAAGGCCGTGAGCACCCTCTACCGCACCGGCTACGTGACTGGCGCCAAGGGCTCCTGGACGCTCATAGAAAACACGCTCGTCTGGGACCTCGCGATCACGAACAACACACCGGCCTCCCGCGTCAGCATCACCGGCAGCGGCAACGTGGCCGCGATCACCCGCCTGGAGGTCCGGCCCGCCGTGTTCTGGACGCAGGGCGTCTCGTTCAGCCACGGCGCCTTCATGGACGAGCACCCCGACAACGAGCCGCTTCGCGAAAAGGTGGCCCTCAACTCCTACCGCCAGACGCTGATCGGGACGGACTTCCAGACCGGCTACAGCTACTTCGCGCTCGACGGCGAGGTCGTTTACGCCCGCTGGTCGGTGCCCGG
>CAZSBW010000015.1:0-9990 GCA_964604815.1 uncultured Salinivenus sp.
TCTCTCCATGAAACAGCTCTATCGACGCGTTCTTCTTCACTTCATATCCCTATTGGGACTCCTAGTGGTGCTCCCGGCTTCAGCTCAGGAACCGAACGCGCGGGCGGAGGCGATGGCGCTCGAGCCCGAAGCCGACAGTCGGCTGGCAAGCTACATTGAAAACTACAATGCTGACAAGGAGGCCCTGGGCCGTGAGTTCGTACTGGAGGAGAGCGACCAGTACTACGGCCGGATGGCCGCGTTCTACGAGACCTGGTTGCAGCGCCTGTCCGAGATCGACTACGGCCGGCTTTCGGTAGGCGAAGCCGTCGACTTTATCCTACTCCGACGCAACGTTCGGCACGACCGAGCGGAGATGCAAAACAATCGGTCGTCGTATCGGGACGTTAGGGACCTCTTTCCTTTTGCCGAGATCATTCGAGATGTCCAACAGAAGCGAAGCATTGGGCAGAATCTTGAGGGAGCCGTCCTCGCGCGGACGCTGGACAGCCTGGCTACCTCCATCCAACGGCAGCAGGACTCTCTAAAGAACGCGGAGCGACTGTCCCCTGCTCGCTCTCGTCGGGCCGCGGACGTCGCGGAGAATCTGCACGAGACCCTAGAAAATGCATACTCCTTCTACGACGGCTACGACCCGGATGTGACGTGGTGGGGCGAAAAGCCGTACGCCCGCGCCGACACGACGCTCGCCAACTACGCTTCGTTTCTAGAAGATTGGCGGACGAGTGGGGGGGCGTACGAGGACGATGAGAGCGGTATTGTCGGGGATCCCGTGGGACGAGAGAAATTGTTGTCCCTGCTCGACTACGCGATGATCTCGTACACCCCGGAGGAATTGGTCTCCATTGCCGAAAAGGAGTACGAGTGGTGCATGAACCAGATGCTTGCGGCCTCTCGCGAGCTGGGCTACGGCGACGACTGGAAGGCCGCCCTCAACCACGTCAAGAACTCGTACGTGCCGGCGGGCAAGCAGCCGGAGCTGATCCACGACTTGGCCGTCGAGGCCACAAACTTCGTGAAGGACCGCGACCTGTTGACGGTTCCCGACCTGGCCAAGGAGACGTGGCGAATGGAGATGATGACCCCGGAGCGACAGCTTATCAATCCGTACTTCCTCGGGGGCGAGGTTATCCGCATCTCCTATCCGACCAACACGATGGACCACGAGGACAAAATGATGAGTCTGCGGGGCAACAATCCGCACATGTCCAAGGCGACGGTCCACCACGAACTCATTCCGGGTCATCACCTCCAGGGCTTCTACGGAGAGCGCTACAACACGTACCGCGATCCGTTTTGGACCCCATTTTGGACCGAGGGCTGGGCGCTCTACTGGGAGCTACAACTCTGGGACGTGGGCTTTTCCGATTCGCCCGAGGACCGAATTGGGATGCTGTTTTGGCGCATGCACCGCACTGCACGCATCATCTTCTCCCTCAACTTCCACCTCGGCAAAATGAGCCCGCAGGAGGCCATTGACTTCCTGGTGGAAAAGGTGGGCCACGAGCCCGCCAACGCCGAGGCCGAGGTGCGACGGTCCGTATCGGCCGGCTATCCCCCGCTGTACCAGGCGGCGTACCTGCTGGGCGGACTCCAAGTCCGATCCATGTACAAGAATATGGTCAAAGATGGGGACATGCCCGTGAAGGAGTTTCACGACACGATTCTGAAGGCGGGCAATATGCCCCTCGAAATGACGCGCTTTCTGCTGCGCGGCGAAAAGCCACCGAAGGACTTTGAAACGTCCTGGCAGTTCTACGAAGAGTTCGATTACACCGACTACAGCGACGGTAGCCGGTAGGCACTGCTGCCGTCTCGCCGCCACCGGCCATGTGGCCCGACGCCCCTGTGCTTTTTCTTTTTCCTACCCTACGACCTGGCATGAACAGCCTTCTGAGACGATTTGCGTATGGCCTCGTCGTTCTTCTCGTTGCCGCGGCCCTTCCGGTACAGGCACAAGACCCCGACGAGCCGGGACGTGCGCCCGACCGGACTGAGGGCGAGGGCCCGTACGAGCGCCTCATCCTCCGGGGGGCGACGCTGATTGACGGAACCGGGGCACCGCCCGTGGGTCCCGTCGACATCGTCGTCGAGGGGGACGAAATTGTGGCGGTCGAGAGCGTGGGGGCGCCGGGTCGTTCTATTGACTCCGAGGACCGACCGCCCACCGACGGGGGCCGCGAACTCGACCTGTCGGGCATGTACGTGATGCCCGGGTTTGTGGATGCCCACGTGCATCAGCACACGCAAAATACCGGTCAGGGGGTTCCCGTCGAATATCCTCACAAACTCTGGATGGCCCACGGCATCACCACGATGCGCGACGTAGGGAGTGGAAACGGCATCGAGTGGCTGATGGAGCACAAGCGCCGTAGTGCGGCCGACGAGATTACCGCGCCCCGGATGGAAATCTACCACGTCTTCGGAAACGACTGGGAGGAGACGATCTCTACCCCCGAACAGTCGCGCGAGTGGGTGCGCTGGGTGGCCAAGCAAGGGGCCGATGGCATCAAGTTTTTTGGGGCTCCCCCCCAGATCATGAAGGCCGCCCTCGACGAGGCGGAGGCGCAGGGCCTCCGGACGGCCATGCACCACGCCCAGCTCGACGTGACGCGGGTCGACGCCCTCCAGTCCGCCTCCTGGGGACTCACCACCATGGAGCACTGGTACGGCCTCCCCGAGGCGCTCTTTACCGACCGAGTTGTCCAGGACTACCCGCTCGACTACAACTACAACAACGAGCAGCACCGCTTTGGACAGGCCGGGCGTCTTTGGAAGCAAGCGGCCGAGCCGGGAAGCGACCGATGGAATACGGTGATGGACTCGCTCCTCACGTTGGACTTCACGTTGGTGCCGACCTTTGTGGCCTACCTCGCCAGCCGGGACCTGGAGGCTCAGATGCGCCGGCCCTGGCACTCGATTTACACCCTCCCGTCGCTCTGGGACTTCTACCGCCCCAGTCGGGACGCGCACGGCTCGTACTGGTTCTACTGGACCACCGAAGACGAGATGGCCTGGAAGCGGAATTACGAGCGCTGGATGACGTTCATCAACGAGTATAAAAACCGGGGCGGTCGGGTGGCGATCGGAAGTGACTCCGGGTATATCTATAACCTGTACGGCTTCGGGTACGTGCAGGAGATGGAGCTGATGCGGGAGGCCGGCTTTCATCCCCTTGAGGTCATCCGGGCGGCCACCCTGCAGGGCGCCGAGGCCCTGGGTATGGCCGACGAGATTGGAAGCGTAGAGGTCGGCAAGAAGGCCGACTTCGTGGTCACCGAGCAGAATCCGCTGGAGAACCTGAAGGTGCTCTACGGCACCGGTTGGCCCAAGCTCATGGACGACGGTACGGTGGAGCGCGTCGGTGAGGTGCAGTATACGATTAAGAACGGAATCATCTACGACGCTAAGGGTCTCCTCTCTGATGTGCGGGAGATGGTGGAGGCGGCCAAAGAGGAACGGGGCCTTCCTGCCGGGCCGAGGCCCATGTTCATGGAGACGGATTCGGACTGGAGCGAACAGCAGTAGACGACTTGGGGAACGACTGGTACGCCTCTTCGGGAAGTGGAAACGATTCCATAACGCCCCCCAGATCCGCACAGGCCTATCTTCTCACCCCATGCTCACGCTCCTCCTCGGCCTTGCCTTGCTGGCCACTCCGCTGCCTCAGGCCGCGGACTCCCTCTTCGACGTAACCTTTGAGGAGGGAGCAATCACGAGTCTGCAGCGACAGAACGGAAATTACAAAACCGGCTACATTCGGGATGGCGAGCGGTTTGGGGATGTGACCGTACGATTCCGAACGTCGGGGGGCGACTGGACGACGCTCTCGACGGCGCCGGAGGGGCCCTCGGAGACACGGACCGTCCGCCCGGATCCCGAGCGCGGCTCCTACGCCGTAGTGGCCGAGCGAGCTGGCGTGCGGCTGCGGGTGGGATTTGTGCTGGAACAGGAGCGGCTCCGCTGGACCCTCGACCTAACGAATGAGACCGATACGCTCGTCGAGGTGGGCGATGTGGCCCTCCCCTTCCCCATGGACCACAATTGGACCTGGGACCGGGAGACGCTCTACCGGCAGCGCGTCGTGCGACATTCGATGGCGGCCGGCCACCATTCATTCGCTTTCTGGTCCCGCGTGAACGCCCAAGGTCCCTACCTGCTGATGACCCCGACTGGCGACACGCATCTGGAGTACTATGACCATGGCTCCGGTGAGAACCAGGGGGAGGCACCGTACACGGCCTACATTCATTCTCGGGCCCAGAAAGATGTGATTGCTGCTCAAGGGGGAAGTTGGCGCCAGCCTCATACCAGTACCACTCTGCAGCCAGCGGGTGAGGACGACACGTGGCACGCGGGCTTCCAGTTTGAATGGGCCGACGACTACGACGCGGTGCGGCAGCGGCTCTACGACAATGGGCTCTTCAACATTCACGTGACGCCTGGGATGACGGTCCCCCGCGAGCTCAACGCGAAGCTCGCCCTTCGTAACCGTCACGCCATTGACACGATCAATGCAGAATTCCCGGACGCGACGACGATCATACCCCTCCGCACCCGCAGCAACGGCACCCGGCTCTACGAGATCGACTTCGACCGGCTGGGAGAAAACAAACTCACCGTCCGTTACGGCGACGACCGGCATCTCGTCCTGGAGTTCTTCGTCACCCAACCGATCCGGACGCTCATCAAGAAACGAGGCCAGTTCTTGGCCGACCGTCAGCAGATTCAGGACTCGACCAAATGGTATGACGGGCTCCTCAGCGATTGGAACATGCAGGACGAGGTGCTACTGACGCCGGACGACATTCACGACATTCCCGAAAGCCGCCGCTACATGGTGGCCAGCGACGATCCCGCCCTCGGCCGACCCTCCTTTCTGGCTGCCAAGAACATGGCGTACCCGGTGCAGGAGGAGATCGACGCCCTGGACCAGTACATTCAAGACTTTGTGTGGGGAGGGCTCCAGATGACGCCTGATGAGCCCTACCCCTACGCGGTGTACGGCATTCCGGACTGGAAGATGAATCGGACGTCAGACCAGTTCGGCCAGGAGGGCCAGTCGCACGTGTGGCGGATCTACGACTACCCGCACGTGCTGATGATGTACTTGAACATGTATCGTATTGCCCGGCACCACCCGGACGTGGAGACGGCCCTTTCCCGGAAAGAGTACTTGCGACGGGCTTACGGTACGGCCATGGCCTACTACCAGTACCCGGAGGAGCTCCAGGACTGGTTGCCCTACCACACGGGCAACTACAATGAGCTCGTCACGCCCGATTTGATCGAGGCACTGCGGACAGAGGGCGACACCCTCCAGGCCTACCGCCTCCGCCGTCACTGGGAGCGGAAGGTGGACTACTTTGTGAGCGGAAAAGCCAACCTCTTTGCCTCCGAGTACCCGTACGACCCCACGGGGTTCGAATCGACCCACGCGTTTGCGCGCTACGCCCTCCGGCACGCCGACCACCCCGAGCGTGAAGGCCTGCCGCTCGATACGACTCGATCCGCGGCCCGCTCTTTCATGCGCCGGCAGATCCGGATGAACATTGGGAGTCGTGGCTGGCTGGAGAAGGCATACTACCTCTACGGAAGCGACTACCGGGGAAGCGGAAATGCCTCCTACACGCTCAGCTACATGTCGCAGATGGCCGGCTGGTCTATTCTCGATTACGGCCTCCGGTACGCCAAAACGCCTCATCGATACCTGCGCCTCGGATATGCTTCGATCCTGAGCTCGTGGGCCCTCATGAACAGCGGCACTCCCGCAAGCACCTATGGACACTGGTTTCCCGGGGCAATAAACGATGGCGGGGCGGGCGGGGGCTTCGAGCCGCTGGCATACGGGGAGACGTGGCTGGAGCAGCCACACGGCCGCGGTGCCTGGTACTACGGGTGCGAAATGGACCTCGGCTTCAGCGGCTACCTCCGCGCCGCCGCGACGGTGCTGTCCGACGACCCCATTTTTGGGCTCATGGCGTACGGGGGCACCTTGGCCCAGGGGGGGGCATCGGTGCGCGTTGTGCCCCGGGATGGGGTGCGGCGCCGCTTCCATGTGCTCCGCGACAACCAGCGGATGCACCTCACGCTCCGGTATGACCGCCTGGCGGCCGGTCAGCCCGTCATCCTCGCCGATGACCTGTCACGCGTTCAGTTCACAATCGAAAACGTGAATCCAGGAACCAAGCACACGTCGACGCTCCGGGTGAGTGGCCTACCGTCTGGCCGCTATACGATCCGCCTCGACGGCGAAACGCTCACCTCAATTACGGCGAACGACGGAGGCACAAAGATTTCGCTCCCCATGACCAACGCAACCCACCAGGTCGTCCTTCGCCGCCTCGAATAGCTCACGCCGATTCTCTCGCCTTATCTATGACGCATTTTCGCAAATCTGTTTTTCTCTTCCTCCCCATCCTGCTGGGGGTCGGGTTCGGGCCCCCCCTCTCCGCTCAATCCACTTCAACGGATTCCGTCTCCATTCGCTACGCCGACACCGAGGCTGAATTGACCCTCTCCCGCGTCAGTGCCCGGACGCTCGCAGTGCGGCTTTCGCCCCTCGGTCCGAATGAGGAGCCCGCACAGCCCCCTTCCTCGAACATCCTCGTAGACCATCCCGAGGAATCGGTGTGGAGCGGACGCACGCTCGACGCGCCCTTGCGACGCTCCATAGGCGACCTGACGGTAGAAATCCAGCCCGATCCGCTGTCGGTCACAGTCCGCCGGGCGGACAGCTCGGTCGTGCAGCGGTTGTCGTGGCCCGAAGCCGACAGTGCCACCCACTTCCGCACCGATGCCCCCGTCTATGGCCTCGGGCAGGGCGGCCCACAGTTCGATCGCCGGGGGCACCGGTTTCCAATGGCGGACGGGTGGGGGGCCTACAAGCGGCCCACGCACGGCTCTCGGGTGGCGGTGCCAATGCTGATCGGGGTGGATGGGTGGTCGCTTTTCGTGCACCACCCGATGAGCGAGGAAAACGTCTTCGACCTGCGGGCCGGCCACGGAGAATTTCGGCCGGGACCGAAGGCCCGAAAGAAGTCCTTGAAACTGTTCGTCACTGCCTGGGAGAAGCCGGTGCAGGCCCTCTCCGAATACACCCGCATTGCGGGCGACACCCCGATGCCCCCGAAGTGGACGCTCGGCTACATGCAGTCGCATCGGACGCTGGACGGACCCGAGCAGATTCGTGAGGTGGCGCAGACCTTTCGAGAGAAAAACCTGCCCGCAGATGGGCTCATCTACCTTGGACGGTTTACGCCGCGCGGGTGGAATACGGAGGAGCATCAGTGGCAGTTTAACCCAGAGACCTTTACGAATCCGGAGGCGATTCTCGGGGACCTGCACGCCCTCGACTTTAATGTGTCGTTGCATACATACGGCGGGCCCGAGGGCCTGCACGGTACGTCCATGCAGGCGCCGCCGAGCGACTCGACTCACATTGCCAACTACTGGCAGCACCACGAGCCGCTCGTCGAAAAGGGCGTGGATGCCTGGTGGCCGGACGGCGGAGAACCGCTTTCGTCAGAGGGTCGCGTGGCCCGCCACCGGATGTACCGGCTCGTGCCTCTCTCCGAGCAGCCAAACGAACGCCCCTGGAGCTTCCACCGCACTGGCTACAGCGGGGCCCACCGTTACGGCGGCTGGATGTGGTCGGGCGACGTGGACAGCTACTGGAAGACGTTGGAGACCCAAATTGCCGTGGGGCTCAACCACACGGTCAGCCTAACCCCTTTTTGGGGCTCAGATACCGGCGGGTTTTTGCCGTCGGTGGAGCTAACGGGAGAGCTCTATGCGCGCTGGTTTCAGTTCTCGGCGTTCTGCACGTCCTTCCGCTCGCACGGGCGGGCGTGGCACCTGCGCCTACCCTGGGGCTGGAATACCGCCGACCTCGGGCCGCCCGAGGTGGACGCCTTCTCGGATGCCTTTGAGGACGGCTATCCCCGCCCCGAGGAGCTGCGGAACGGGATGGTCGAACCCATCGCCCGGAAGTATCTCCAGCTCCGCTACCGCCTCTTGCCCTACAACTACACCTTGGTCCGCCGGACGCACGAAACGGGCCTCCCCCCGATGCGGGCACTCTGGCTCCACTCCCCGAACGACTCGATGGCCGTGCGGCAGGACGATCAGTACCTCTGGGGCCGCAACCTGTTGGTGGCCCCCGTCCACACGAAGGACGCAACCCACCGGACGCTCTACCTCCCGGAGGGGACGTGGTACGACTTCTGGACGAACGAAAAGCGGTCGGGGGGCGAGGAGATTACCCGGCAGGTGGATCTGGCCACGATGCCGATTTTCGTCCGGGCCGGGACGATCCTGCCAATGGCCCCGGTGCGGCAGCAC
This sequence comes from uncultured Salinivenus sp., assembly GCA_964604815.1. Classification (GTDB taxonomy): domain Bacteria; phylum Bacteroidota; class Rhodothermia; order Rhodothermales; family Salinibacteraceae; genus Salinibacter. The sequence goes on from CAZSBW010000015.1 coordinate 8,344, forward strand.
GTGGGAGAAGAGGTCGACGAGCCCTACACGGTGCGGATCTATCCCGGAAAGGACGGCGACTTTCGGTGGTACCGCGACGATGGCCAAGGCCTCGATCATCAGGACGGCGAGTACTCATGGACGCGTTTCGAGTGGGGCGACAGCGCGAATCGCCTCGTCATCGAGCCCGATCCAGCAAGCGAGGGACAGGCCCCCCCGTCCACCGATTTCCGAATAAAACGGATGGGCGTTGGAGCAACGGGGCAGGCGACGAAGACCGTCGAGTGGAATGGGGAGCGTATGAAGGTTAGATTACCGGCATCCGATGAATAGCCTTTTTCTCAATTCCCGGTGCTGATCCTTTCTGTCAAGATGTCGCGATCTCACTGTTCTCCATTTCGACTCCCTGTTTCTCTGATTGCGACCCTCGCTCTAAGTGTCCTCTCTGTCTCCCCGGTCTGCGCTCAGGAGTCGTCGGTTGAGGGAAAAAAGGTGTCGCTAACGGTGAACCTCAACGAAACCATCGGCCCGATGGACCCCATGTGGGCCTACTTCGGCTACGACGAGGCGAACTACACCTACATGGCGGATGGGAAGGAACTGCTCACCGAAATCTCAAACCTGAGTCCAGTTCCGGTCTACGTTCGAGCCCATAACCTACTGAACACCGACGAGGGGCCGCGCGGCGCCCTGAAGTGGGGCTCGACGAACGTATATACGGAGGACGAGAACGGGAATCCAGTATACGACTGGACGGTCATGGACCGGATCATGGACACCTACGTCGAGCGCGGCATGAAACCGGTGGTGGAGATTGGCTTCATGCCCAAGGCCCTCTCCTCAAAGCCCGAACCCTACCGGCACGACTGGGCCCCAGGCGCGGCCTACGAGGAGATCTACACGGGATGGGCCTACCCCCCAAAAGATTATGAGAAGTGGGCCGAGCTCGTCCATCGCTGGGTCCAGCACAGCATCGAGCGCTACGGGCGGGAGGAGGTAGAGACCTGGAAGTGGCAGGTCTGGAACGAGCCGAACATCGGCTACTGGCAGGGGACCAAAGAGGAGTACTTCAAGCTCTACGATCACGCGGCAAACGCGGTGCGACGGGCGCTCCCCACGGCCACCGTCGGCGGCCCGCATACGACGGGGCCGCGATGGGACGTAGCGGCCAATTGGCTCCGCGATTTTCTGGAGCACTGCGCCAGCGGAAAGAATTACGCGACGGGGGAGACGGGCGCGCCGCTCGACTTCATCGCCTATCACGCCAAGGGGGCGCCAGAGGTGGTCGACGGGCACGTCCGGATGGATATGGGCGTTCAGCTGCAGGACATCAAGACAGGGTTCGAGATCGTCTCAAATTCGGATTTTCCGGACCTGCCCATCATCATCGGGGAGGCCGATCCAGAGGGGTGCGCGGCCTGCTCGTTTCAGTCCAGCTACCGCGAAAATGGGTACCGCAACGGAACGCTGTATGCGAGCTACACGGCCTCGTCGTTCGCCAAAATGTACGAGCTGGCGGACCAGTACGACGTCAACTTCGAGGGCGCGCTGAGCTGGTCGTTTCAGTTTGAAGACCAGCCCTGGTTCGACGGTTTTCGTTCGCTCGCCACCAACGGCGTGGACAAGCCGGTCCTTAATGTCTTTCGGATGTTTGGGATGATGAGGGGT
>CAZSBW010000015.1:10090-18635 GCA_964604815.1 uncultured Salinivenus sp.
GGTGGTGCACCCGGATCCGATTACGGCGCAGGAGGTGATCGAGAACGGCGTGCATGGACGCCAGCCCGACGTCAATGCCTTGGCCAGCGCAACCGACAGCTCGGCCACGGTGATGGTGTGGAACTACCACGACGATGATGTGCCCGCGCCCCCCGCCACGGTGTCCCTCGACGTGCAGGGACTTCCGGCCGATCAGGTGCAGTTGGTTCACTACCGGATCGACGAGGAGCACAGCAACTCGTACACGGTCTGGCGCCGGATGGGGGCGCCCCAGCAGGTCACTCGCGAGCAGTACCGAAAGCTGGATCGGTCCGGCCATCTCGATCTCTATCAGTCGCCACGATGGACGGACGTTTCCGACGACGGCGACGCAACCCTCGCCCTTACGCTTCCCCGGCAGGGAGTCTCCCTCATGGAGCTGTCGTGGTAGCCCTCGATGATTCCTCGCCGTTACGGTTCTTGTCCCCGTTCGAGGGACGGCCGTTCTCTACTCAATCGATGTCCGCCCTTCCGTGAAGTTGCTCTCGACTTTCCACCGTCTGTCGCTTGCTCTCTCGGCCGCAATCGTGGGGGCTCTGCTGCTCGTCGCCGGGGCCGGGCCGGTCTCGGCCCAGCCCACGGTTGAGGTCAACGAGGAAACGCTCCAGGGGCTGGACTGGCGGAGCGTGGGCCCGGCGCAGTTTGGGGGACGCGTGGCCGACGTGGCTGGTGTGCCGGGCGACCCAGACATCCTGTACGCTGGGCACTCCTCGGCGGGCCTCTACAAGTCGACCAACGGGGGGACCACGTTCGAGTCCGTCTTCGACGAGGGCAACACGCTCTCGGTGGGGGCCGTGGCGCCCGCGCCGACGAATCCGGAGGTCATCTATCTGGGGACCGGGGAGGGGGATCCGCGCAACAGCATCTCCTATGGGGACGGCCTTTACAAGTCCACGGACGGCGGGGAGACGTGGACCCACATGGGCCTGAAAAACACCCACCACGTCTCAAAAATCGTCGTCCACCCCCGGGATCCGAGCATCGTCTTTGTGGCGGCGATGGGGCACGCGTGGGGCCCGAACCCGGAGCGCGGGGTCTACAAGTCCACCGACGGCGGCACGACGTGGGAGAAGGTGCTCTACGTCAACGAAACGACGGGGGCTAGCTAGGTGCTCTTCGACCCGAAGAATCCGAAGATCATGTACGCGGGGATGTATGACCATCGCCGCAAGCCGTACCACTTTCGGAGCGGCGGGCCGGGGAGCGGGCTCTACCGATCGACGGACGGGGGAGAGTCGTGGACCGAACTTACGGATCCGTCCCTCGAAAATGGACTGCCCGGGGACGGAGAGATAGGCCGAATTGGGGTCGACGTGAGCCGGAGCGATCCGCGCACCGTTTACGCCCTCATCGAGTCCGAGGAGCCGGGCGAGCTCTGGCGCTCCGACGATCGCGGGCACACGTGGACGGTGGTGAACGACAATGCGGACATCAACTCGCGGCCCTTCTACTTTTCGGACGTACGGGTCGACCCGAAAAATCCAAGCCGCGTCTACACCCTGAGCGGGGCGATGCACATCTCGACCGACGGCGGGCGCACCTTCGAGGCAGTCTCCTACCAGAGCCAGTTCGGTGACGTGCACGCCCTCTGGATCGACCCCGAGAATCCGGAGCGCCTCCTCAGCGGAAGCGACGGGGGATTCTATCTCTCCAACGACGCGGGGCGCCACTTCGAATTTCTCAACACGATGCCCTTCGCGCAGGTCTACCACGTGGGGGTAGACATGGCCCGGCCGTACAACATCCTGGGCGGCTTTCAGGACCACGAGATCTGGCTTGGACCCAATCAGAAATACAACCAGGTGGGTGTCCGCGGGGGCGACTGGACGCGCCTCCGGGACATGGCCGACGGGATGTATGCCCTGGCCGATCCCCGCAACCCCAACCTCGTATACTATAACGGGCACTTCGGAGACATCACCCGGGTCAACGTGAAGAACGGGGAAGAGCAGTTTATCCAACCATACCCGGTGAACCCGACCGGCCTGCCCGCGGAGGCCCACGAGTACCGGTTTAGCTGGAACTCGCCGATCGAGATGTCGCCCTCGAACCCGGACCGGCTGTATTACGGGGGAAACGTCGTCTTCAAGACTACCGACAGGGGGCGCTCCTGGGAGGTCATCAGTCCGGACCTGACGACCGACGATCCCTCGAAGATGGGACTGAGTGGCGGCATCACGCTGGACAACACCCGGGCCGAGTACTACTGTACCATCCTCACGCTGGACGAGAGCCCCGTTGACCCGCAGGTGCTCTGGGCCGGCACCGACGACGGCAACGTGCAGGTGACGCGCGACGGCGGGGAGACCTGGACCAACGTCGCGTCCAACATTCCCGATCTGCCCGAGAATGCCTGGTTCGCCACCATCAAGGCGTCCCCCCACGACGCGGGCACGGCCTGGGTGGCCGTCGACCAGCACCGGTCCGACGACTACTCGCCCTACGCCTACGTGACCCGGGACTACGGCCAGACGTGGACCCGCATCTCGGACGGTCTAGAGGGCTACGTGCACATCGTGGCCGAGGACCCCGAGCAGCCCAACCTGCTGTACGCCGGGACCGAGCTCGGCATCTTCGTCTCGTTCGACGGCGGACAGAACTGGACGGACCTGCGCCTCGGCCTGCCGCCGCTTTCAGTCCGTGACCTCGTGGTGCACCCCCGCGAGAACGACCTCGTCCTCGGCACGCATGCCCGGGGCTTCTACATCCTCGACGACGTGACGCCCCTGCAGGGCTTGGCCCAGGCCGCGCAACGAGATATGACGCTCTTCACACCGAAGCCCGGCACGCGGTACACGCCGCGCGCGGACGTTAGCTCGCTCGGGGACCAGGTGTTCGTGGCACCGAATGAGCCGTACGGTGTCCTGCTCTCGTACCACCTCTCCGAGTCGGCAGCGGCGAAGACCGCCCGGGTGCAGTTCACGATTTCGGATTCTACCGGCACGCCGATCCGCACGATGGAGGGGCCGGCCGAGCCCGGCCTCAATCGGGCCGTGTGGGACTTGCGGGAGGACCTCTCGATGGTCGCCGACGTGGCGGCGATGGGCCAGGACTTCGTTCAGGGGCCGCGGGCCCTACCGGGAGCGTACTCCGCGGAGCTGTCGGCGGCGGGGCAGTCCTCCAAAAAGTCCTTTCGCGTGCGCCTCCCGCCCGACGTGCGGGCCACCCGGGCGGAGCTTGTCGACTACCATGACGCGGTGGTGCGCCTCATGCGCATGCAGCACGAGATGCGACGGGCGATGGACCGGATTGAGTCGGTCGAGCAGCAGATCGCAGACGTGAAGAAGCGCCTCGACGATTCGTCCCTCCACGCCCGGGCCGATTCGGTGCTGGCCGACCTGAGGGCGGTGAAACTTCAGTTGGATACCCCTACGCGGACCTGGAAGGCGTCGGCCGAGGACGGCATTGTGAACCTGCAGGGCCGGGTGCGGTGGCTGGTGAGCCAGGTGAGTGAGTACACTGGACGGCCCACCCAGCCCCAGCAGGAGTACATTGCCCGGTTCGATCATCAGCGGGAGCAGGTGCTCGGGGCTCTCGACGACGTTCTGCAGGGTCCGCTCACGCACCTGAACGACCGACTCCGGGCGGCTGAGATTCCCCACGTCAATCCCGATGTCCTCGAATAAGCGTTCTCCGCCTGCCTCTTACTGACCAACGTCTTCTCGCCGTAATGGACCGACGGATTTTTCTTGGTCTCCTTCTTGTCTGTATTCTGCCTCTCTCCTCGTTGGCCAACGAGGTGCAGGCCGATCCCATCGAGATTGCTGGCCAGAGGGCATCTGTGGCCCTCGTGCCGGTGGAGTCCCACAGCGTGCGAATTACGCTCCGGCCCGTAGACCGTGGACAGCGGACAGTGCCCGTCCGTGACGGCCGGGTCCTCGCTCCTCGCGAGTGGGCCGAGCCCGCTGCTCGAATAACGGATCTCGACGGGCCGCGCACGGTGCGGATGGGCTCGCTTCGCGTGACCGTTCGCCCCTCGCCGCTCCGCATTGCCGTGCGGGCCCCCGACGGGACCCTGGTACAGCGCCTCGTCGTGAATCCTGAAACGGGCGCGGTCGACTTCCGTCTCGGGGACGGGCCCGTGTACGGCCTCGGGAATGGCGGCCAGCGCTTCGACCGCCGCGGCCGGCATTACTCCATGGACCACGGGCATCGCCCGGGCGAATTTCAAATCTATGGCTCGCGCATGCCGGTGCCCTTCCTAATCGGGACCGACGGGTGGGCTCTGTTTTTCCACCGTCCCTATGACGGGCAGTTCGATCTGCGTAACGCGCCGGGGCGGTTTCTCCCGGAAAAGGATCCCGACTCTCCGAAGGAGCGGCCGTTGCCAATGGATGTCTTCGTGACGAATGTGGACGCCCCGCCCGAGGCGCTCTCGGCGTACACCTCGTTTACCGGGAATGCGCCCATGCCGCCGAAGTGGGCCCTGGGCTATATCCAGAGCCATCGCAATCTGGCTGGTCCGGAGGAGGTACTGCGCGTCGCCCGCACGTTCCGCGAGAAGAACCTGCCGGTGGACGCGCTGATCTACCTGGGGACGGGTTTCACGCCGGATGGCTGGAATACCGGGCACGGGGAGCTCACCTTCAATCCGGAGACGTTTCCGCGGCCTCAGGCCATGCTGGATTCGCTCCATAGCATGCAGTACAAGGTGGGGCTGCACCTGACGCGCCCGCCCGAGAACCTGCACGGATCTCTTCCGCCGGAAGAATCGCCGCCCCCCTCGGACACCGGTCAAGTGGCCAACTACTGGAGTCGTCACACGGAGACCTTCGCGATGGGTGTGGACGCCTGGTGGCCCGACATGGGCGAAAACCTGCCGCCCGACTCGCGGCTGGCCCGGCACTATTTGTACCGGAAGGGGCCCCTCGCAGAGCGGCCCAACGAACGTCCGCTCAGTCTGCACCGAACGGGCTTTGCGGGCATGCATCGCTACGGCGGATGGATCTGGTCCGGCGACGTGGCTTCCACGTGGAAGACGCTGGAGGAGCACGTGCAGGTCGGCATCAACGCCTCGCTGAGCACCTCGCCGTTCTGGGGGGCGGACATCGGCGGGTTCTACCCGACCACCGACGAGTTTACGGGCGAGCTGTATGCGCGCTGGTTCCAGTTTGGGGCGTTCACCCCCCCATCCACCGTGCTCACGGCCGCGTCTGGCACACGCGCCTGCCCTGGGGGTGGAACCCAGGAGAGATGGGCCCGATCGAGCTGGTCGAGTACGTGAAGGGTACGTCCTCAGCCCCGGACACGCTGTCCCTTGAGCCCGACACGATCGCCCTCCACAATCCAGACATCGAACCGATCGCCCGGCGGTACCTCGAGCTCCGCTACCGGCTCATGCCGTACCTCTACACGGCCGTCCGGCAGGCGCACGACACGGGCCTCCCCATCATGCGGGCCTTATGGCTGCACTACCCAAACGACTCGCTCGCCACGCGACAGGACGACCAGTACCTGTGGGGCCGCAACATGCTCGTCGCGCCGGTTGTGCGGAAAGGGGTCACAACGAAGGAGGTGTACCTTCCGGAGGGGCCGTGGTACGACTTCTGGACCGAGCGAGAACGACAGGGCAATCAGACGGTCACCCGATACGTCGACCTCGAAACGATGCCCCTCTACGTGCGGGCCGGGACCGTTCTCCCCCTGGCGCCGGTCCGGCAGCACACCGGGCAGGAGGCCGACGAGCCCATGACGCTGCGCGTCTATCCGGGTCGGGACGGACACTACACGCTCTACGAAGACGATGGCCGAACGCTCGATTATCAAGATGGAGAGGCCACGTGGACCCGCTTCGCGTGGGACAACGACGCGCGGACCCTCACCATCGAGCCCGGCCGGTCGTCCACCGGACAGCGGGTCGAGTCGCGGCGGTTCCGAGTCGTGCTCGTGGGGGAGGAGGACGATCCGGAGCGCACCGTGACGTACACCGGCGAACCAATGACAGTATCCGTTGAGCCTTCTCATTGACGGTCCCGATCTACAATGAACAGCCGATCTCGCTGGCCCTCTATGTGGGTCGTGCCATTTGTCGTGCTCAGTTTCGCCCTTGTCGCAACGGCAGGATGCCAGTCCAATGCTCCCACCGAAGAGGACGAGTTAGAGAGCGAATCTGAGGCCCTTGGTCCGTCCCCACTACGGTTTGACAACCTCAGCATCCGCGCCGAGAAGTACCTGACCCCGGCCGTCACCACGGGTCCCCTGCACCCGACCTGGAGCCCCGACGGCGAATGGATTGCCTTCTCGATGCGGGGGGACCTCTGGAAGGTCCCTGCCGAGGGCGGGACGGCTGTCGCGCTGACGGAGGGCCCTAGCTACCACTTCGAGCCGGCATGGAGCCCGGACGGCGAGACGATCGCCTACTCGGTTGACCGCGAAGGGCAGTTCGACCTGGGCCTCGTGTCCGCGGAGGGCGATAGCGCTCGACGGCTCACCACAGATGAGGATCTGGACATCCAACCGACCTGGGGACCGGACGGAAGCACTCTGTACTTTGTGTCGGACCGTGGGGCGGAGGACAATCTCAACATCCACGGCGTCGATCCGTCAACGGGGAGCGTCCGGTCGGTGGTGGCCGGGTCGGGCAACCAAATTCAGCTGGACGTATCGCCCGACGGGACGTCTCTCGTGTACGTGTCGCCGGTGGAGGGAAAACCAGGCAGCGGGGGGCTCTGGGTGAAGAGCCTGCCGGACGGGGACGCGGACCTGATCCATTACGAGGAGACCCGGCACCGGGCCGCCCCGACCTGGATGCCCGACGGGGAATCGATGCTATACGTCTCAGAACTTCCGGGCAACAATGACATCGCTGCGCTCTCGGCGGAGGGGGGAGCCCCGATCTGGCTCACCCATCAGGCCCGAGACGAGCTTACCCCTGCCGTCAGCCCGGACGGGGACCGAGTGGCCTTTGTCTCTAACCGGGACGGCGCCCCACGGCTCTTTACGATGCCTTCTGGTGGGGGCGCCGAGTCCTCTTGGACCGAAGTGACCATTTCGTCGCGCGAGTCGCAGCGTGCGACGGGGCAGCTGCGGCTCCGAGTGTTGGGCCCCGACGGAACCCCAACCGCCGCGCGGGTGCATCTCACAGCGTCAGACGGCCGTGCTTACGCCCCGAGCGGAGAGTTTCACCGCGTTGTCTCGGCCGGGGAGCAACACTACTTCCATACGGACGGATCGGAAACCCTCTCCGTCCCGGCGGGCTCCGTGAGCGTGGAAGCGATCAAAGGGTTTGAGTTTCAACCGCCACGCACGACCGTAAACGTTCCGGCGCAGGGCTCTGCCTCGGTGGCCCTCCGCCTGGAGCGCGTTGCGGATCCGACCGAGCGAGGCTGGTACTCCGGCGAAACCCACGCGCACGATCTCCATGGAGGCCGGTGGGGCCTCACCCACGGGCACTTCTACAAACAGCTGCGGGCCGAAGACATCCACCTGACGCACGCCCTCATTCATCGGGATGGGTCGCGACTGATGGGGCGATGGAGCGACCTCACCGGCGAGCCGCATCCGCTATCAACGGATCGGCACATTTTACAGTATGGCGAGGAGTTTCGGGGGTCGCGGGGTCATGTAGGGATGCTCAACATCGAGACGTTCGTCATGCCGCTAATTAGTGGTACCGGCGGAACCGCCTATTCCGCCGAGGTGCTCAATTCTCGATACCTCGACGGTACGCGGGCTCAGGGCGGCGTCGGCGGCTTCATGCATCCGTATTGGGAATCGGTGGAGGAGCCTGAAGACGGCGCCTTTTCGGAGATTCCGATCGACGTGGCGTTGCAGAAAGGATCGTTCTACGACGTGCTCTGCATTCCGTACGACGCCCGGGACAACGCGGAGATGTACTACCGCTTCCTGAACAGCGGCTTTCAACTGGCGGCGACGGGAGGGTCCGACAACTTCGCGGATGTCTGGCGCGATCCGCCGGCGGGGACGGACCGAGCCTATGCGCAGGTGAACGGCGCGTTTACGGTCGATTCCTGGCTCGACGCGGTCGAGGCGGGACGAACCGTGGCCACGAACGGCCCGCTTCTCTTCATGACCGTCGACGGGCGGGGGCCGGGCGAGGAGATCAATCTATCGGGGAAGGAGCCCGCGACGCTTCGGGTGGAGGGGGAGGCCACGTCGATCGTCCCGCTGAACGAAGTCCACATTTTGCGAAACGGGGAGGTGGTCCACACCATCGACGCCCGCCAGAGAGACCAGACGTTTACGTTCTCTGTGCCGGTGGACGTGGCCGAGAACGGATGGATTGCGGCTCGGGCCGTCGGCCCCTCCCATCGCTACATCACCGATACGTACGCATTTGCCCAGACAACGCCAGTGTATATCCTCCGGAACGGCGAGCGCTACACCTCCGCCGAGGACGCCCAATTTCTGCGGGAGGTCGTCGAGGCCCTGTGGCAGAGCGTTCGGGAGCGCGACCAGTGGCACACGGAGGCCGGGAAGGAGCGGTACCAGAAGGCGGTGGAGGAGGCGAAATCTGTGTACCAGCAAATTGCCGAGGGAACCTACT
>CAZSBW010000016.1:0-18257 GCA_964604815.1 uncultured Salinivenus sp.
CGAGCCGCTTCTTCTTCGGAAGCGCCTCGATGGTGCGCATGTTGTGGAGCCGGTCGGCAAACTTCACCAGGATGACGCGGAGGTCCGTCGCCATCGACAGCATGAGTTTCCGGACGTTTTCAGCCTGCCCGAGCTTTTGACTGGTAAAGACGCCGCTGATCTTGGTCAAGCCATCAATGATGTTCGCCATCGTCTCCCCAAACTCCTCCCCGATGAGGTCAAGGGAAAGCTCCGTGTCTTCGACCACGTCGTGCAGAAGCGCCGCGGCGACGCTCGTGTCGTCGAGCCCAATGTCGCGGGCCACGATGATGGCGACCTTCAGCGGATGGATGATGTACCGGTCCCCCGACTCGCGCCAGTCATTGCGGTGGGCCCAGTAGCTGAGCCGAAAAGCCCGCCGAATCATGTCCTCGTCCACGGACGGCAGATGCTCCTCGCAGTGAGCCAGTAGGTCATCGAGCCGGTCGCGAAACCGCTCTTCCACGTCAAGGTCCCCTTTCTCGGGAACGGCCGAGGCTTGAATCATCCGCTTGAACGCTGTGCGTCAAAAAAGACGTGAGGCTTTGCAACTTTAAATTTTTGTCATTCCACAAGTTTCGCAGCCCGGGACAGAGGACGACAACAGCGTCTACAAATAAAAACGAGACGCCGGATGGGTCCTGGCGCCTCGTCATCGAAAACGAAATGTCTCCCAAAAATGCTTCGCCGGAGACCAAGCACTACTCCTCGTTCCGAGCTTCTCCTTCATCAACATTCTCGGAAGAAGCATCCGCCTGTTCCTCCGCCTCTCCTTCATCTTCCGCCTCGGCGTCGGCAGCCTCGGGAGCATCGCTCTCGCCCGTCGTCTCCGTGTCGGCCAATTCTTCTTCGGACGCTCCCTCGTCAGGCTGTGTATCTGTCGCAGAGGATTCACTTTCACGACGGCCCTTTCCGCTTCCCCGTCGCGTCCCCCCGGAGCCTCCACCGGTCGCGTCGGCGGGCTTCACGTCATTGTAGTCCACGAGTTCAACCAGGGCGAGCTCTGCCCCATCCCCGGACCGCTGTCCGAGCTTGATGACGCGGGTATATCCACCAGGCCGATCTCCTACCCGCTCAGCCACCTCGTCAAAAAGTTCGCTGACCATCTCTTTGTTCTGAAGATGGCGAAATACCTGGCGACGATTGTGCTCCGTGTCCTCCTTCGCCCGCGTGATCAGAGGCTCCACAAAGGGACGAAGCTCCTTGGCCTTCGCAACGGTTGTCGTGATGCTTTTATTCTCAATGAGCGCATTCGAAAGCGCCTGCAACGTCCGTTTGCGGTGGGGGGACGTGCGGCCAATCTTTCTTCCTTTCTTTCGGTGTCGCATAATCTCTGCAGAAGCGAGGTGTGTGTAATACGTCGTCTAGCGCAGGGAAAACAGAGACCGTTCCCCCGGAAGTTTTTCCTCGAAACGAGCACCCGGAGGTTAGCCCGTGGTTTTCTGTTCCTCCAGATACTCTTCCACGTCCATGCCAAAGTGCAGGCCGCGCTCGTCGAGCACTTCGACCAGCTCCTGGAGCGACTTCCGGCCAAAGTTCCGGAACTTGAGCATCTCGTCCTCCTCGCGGCGCACAAGGTCACCGATCGTCTTGATGCTTGCGGCCTTCAGGCAGTTGTGCGAACGAACCGAAAGATCGAGTTCGTCGACGGGCTGCGCGAGCAGTTCGCGAATGCGCTTCACTTCCTCGTCGACCTCCTGCTCCTCGACAACCGGCTCGGGCTCCTCCTCCAACTGGATGAAGAAGCTGACGTGGTCCCGCAGAATGGACGCGGCCTGCGTGACGGCCTCTTCCGGCGTGACGGACCCATCCGTTTCGACATTCAGAATCAGCTTCTCATAATCGATCTTCTCCTCCACACGCGTGGGCTTGACCGAGTAATTCACGTTCTTGATCGGCGTAAAGATCGAGTCGACGGCAATAACCCCGATGGGGTCGTCCTCACGCTTATTCTCCTCAGAGGGGATATAACCGCGCCCGTAGCCGACGCGAAGGTCCACATTCACCGTGGCATCCTCGGCCATCGTCGCAATGTGCTGATCAGGATTGAGCACCTCGTAGTCGGAGGTTGACTCATTAATGTCCTTTGCGGTCCAATTGCCCGGTCCTTCAAGGCTGAGATGAAGGTGCCCTTCCCGCATCTCGTCGGCCTTGAAGCGCACCTCCTTGAGATTAAGGATGATGTCCGACACGTCCTCGGTCACCCCATCAATCGTCGAAAACTCGTGCTGCACACCATCAATCTTCACAGCAGTAATCGCAAGTCCGCGCAACGACGACAGCAACACGCGGCGAAGCGCATTTCCAATGGTCACGCCATACCCGCGCTCAAGTGGCTCGACGACGAACTGTCCCGACGAGTCAGAAACTTCTTCGACTTGAACGCCTTCCGGCATCCGAAGACCGTAGTTATCCATACCTTCGATTCAGCAAATTAGAATAGCAGTTCGTACGAAAGCTCGGCCACGCGACCGACAGGCCGAGCGTAATCGGGGTCACAATCTGCTCCCTCCGAGCAGTACGACGTGAACTCCCCGGGCCTCACTTCGAGTAGAGCTCGACGATAAGCTGCTCGTCGATGTTTTCCGGGATTTCTTCGCGGTTGGGATAGTCAATAAATTTCCCCTTCATCTCCTCCCGATCCACCTCTACCCAGGAGAAGGTGCGCTGTTGATGCGCCACATTGTCTTGGATGACCTCAAGATCCTGGCTTCCCGGCTTTACCGACACCACGTCGTCCGGCGACATCTCGAAGGAGGGAATGTCTACAATCTCCCCGTTTACCATAATGTGCCGGTGCGAGACAAACTGACGCGCCTGCCGTCGCGTCCGAGCAAAGCCCATTCGGAAAACGGTGTTGTCGAGTCGGGCCTCGAGGAGAATGAGGAGCTTCTCTCCCGTCACGCCCTGTGTGCGGGAGGCCTTATCAAAGAGATTCTTAAACTGGTTCTCAAGCAAGCCGTAGGTATACTTCGCTTTCTGCTTTTCCTTCAACTGCACGGCGTACTCGCTTTCGCGGCGGTGCCGCGACTGGCCGTGCTGGCCGGGCGGATACGGCTTTCGTTCCAGCGCCTTTGAGGGCCCGAAGATGGGCTCCTTGAAACGACGAGCAATCTTTTGTTTCGGACCTCTGTATCGAGCCATGTCCTGAGTGTAGATGTTCGGTTTTCAACAAAAGGACTGCAGACTCAGGACCACTCCCAAGTCCCCAATCCGTACTCGAAATTCGTTACACGCGGCGACGCTTCGGCGGACGGCAGCCGTTGTGCGGAAGCGGTGTTACGTCTTTAATCGTAGCCACCTCGAGGCCGACCTCCGACATCGCCCGAATGGCCCCCTCACGCCCGGAGCCTGGTCCCTTCACGTACACGTCGACGCGACGGAGGCCAAGGTCGTAGGCCTCTTGCGCCGCTGCCTCCCCCGCCTTCTGAGCCGCGTAAGGCGTGTTCTTACGGCTTCCTTTGAAACCCATTTTGCCTGCACTCGCCCAGGAAATTGTATTTCCGTACTGGTCGGTGACCGTCACAATCACGTTATTGAACGTAGCCTTCACGTAAGCCCGACCATTGGACTCGACGACCACGTTTTTCTTGCGTACGCGCTTACCGCCTTTTTCGTTAGCCATAACTCTGTATCTCGACTCGAAGTAAGTTGATCAGAATTGAGACGCCCGTTTTGAGACCGGCGGATTATTTCTTCTCCGTGGACTGCTTGCGACCCGCCACGGTTTTCCGTTTGCCCTTCCGCGTCCGGGCGTTCGTCCGCGTGCGCTGCCCGTTGACCGGCAGGCCCTCCCGGTGGCGCTTGCCCCGGTAGCAGCCAATATCCATAAGGCGCTTGATGTTCATCTGCTCTTCAGTGCGGAGTTGTCCCTCCACCGTGTAATTCTCCTCAATGATTCGGCGAACCTGCTTGGTTTCGCTCTCGGACCACTCCCGCGGTCGCTTGTCCTCATCAATCTCAGCCTGTTCGAGCACGTTGTTCGCTCGCGAGCGACCAACTCCGTAGATCTCCGTAAGGGCAATCTCTCCTCGTTTGTGGTCCGGTACGTCGACACCTGCAATCCGTGGCATAAGATCTATCTCGGTTCGATTCTGTAGATGCTTAAAAAATACCCTCCGGGCCCCCTATGAAAACGCGCAGCCCGCTAAGGGAGGCACACCGTCGGCCTCAGTTCTTGTAGCGATACACAATCCGCCCCTTCGACAGGTCATACGGGGACATCTCCACTTTGACCCGATCTCCCGGAAGAATCTTAATGTAGTTCATGCGCATCTTGCCGGAAAGTAGACCGAGAATCTCGTGTCCATTTTCCAGCCGAACGCGAAACTGCGCATTGGGAAGGGCCTCGATGACTTCCCCGTCTTTCTCGATGGCTTCTTCCTTGGCCATTAGCGAGTAGGTGTTTCTTTGACTGAATCAAACTCATAGGGAGGCTGAACCACGTCCTCAATGTACCCAAAGTCCGAGAGAACCTCGGCCTCTCCCTCCCGAACGACAACCATGTGCTCGTAGTGTGCCGACGGAAGTCCGTCGGCAGCCCGAACGGTCCATCCGTCGGAATCCGTGGTCACCTCACTCCCTCCCCGGTTAATCATCGGCTCGATGCACAAGGTCATCCCCGGTTTGAGACGCCGTCCCTGTCCAGGGCGTCCAAAATTTGGCACCTGCGGGTCTTCGTGAAGGCTTTGGCCGATGCCGTGCCCGACGAGTTCTCGCACGACCCCGTATCCGTGGGCCTCGCAGTGCGACTGAACGGAGTGGCTGATGTCGCCGAGGCGTCGTCCCGCTACTGCCTGCTCGATTCCGTTTCGCAGTGCCTCGTAGGTCGTTCGACAAAGCGCCGCATTTTTGTCGGAGATTGTTCCCACAGCAAAGGTAAACCCCCAGTCTCCGTAGTATCCGTTCAGCTTCGCACCGCAGTCGATTGAAAGCAGATCCCCATTCTGAAGAGCATAGTCGTTCGGAATACCGTGCACAACGGCCTCATTCACCGAGGTGCACAGCGTGTTGGGAAAAACGCTGTCTCCAACTTGGTATCCCTTGAATGCAGGTTCAGCGCCGTGTGTTCGGATGTAGTCTTCTGCAACTGCATCCAGCTCTTCTAGGGTCGCCCCTACCTCAATGTGACGAGCCACCTCGGCAAGGGTGCGACCAACCAAGTCCGCACTCTCGCGTAGCCGTTCAATTTCGCGTTGACTTTTTACGTGAACCATGAAGGCACCACGGATTCGATTCCAAAGGTGGGAGAACCACCGCATGAGAGACACACCATTCGGGACTGGTCAAGGAAGTTGCTACATGCCTTGCCGACGACTCCGCATCTTCCCGCTCTTCATAAAGCCGTCGTAGTGGCGCATCAACAGGTGGCTCTCAATCTGTTGGAGGGTGTCGAGCGTCACCTGCACGAGAATGAGGAGGCTCGTCCCTCCATAGAACATTGCAAATCCGCGCGTGACGTCCACCGCCATGGCAATGGAGGGGAGAATGGCCACAAATCCCAGAAAGATGGAGCCCGGCAGCGTGATGCGGGTCAAGATCTTGTCGATGTACTCGCTCGTCTGCTTGCCCGGACGCACCCCCGGGATAAAGCCGCCCTGTCGCTTCATCGTGTCGGCCATCTCCTGCGGGTTGACGGTAATGGCCGTGTAGAAGTAGGTAAAGAAGACCACTACAAAGAAGAAGAAAATGGAATATCCCATCCCACTCGGGTCCGAAAACCACGTCCCGATGCGTTGCATCATCGCATTGTTGGGAAAGAAGGATGCAATCGTGGACGGGATAAACATGATCGACTGCGCGAAGATGATGGGCATCACGCCCGCAGCATTCACGCGCAGGGGCAGGTACTGCGTCGATCCTCCGTACGATTTTCGCCCCACCACGCGCTTGGCGTACTGGACGGGTATCCGTCGCATGCCCTGTGAGATCAATACGACGCCTCCCGTCACGAGAACCCAGACGCCAAGCTCAAGAAGCAGGATAAAGACGTTGCCGACGTTCTGGACCTCATTTAGCAGTGACTGCGGAAGGAAGGCAATAATGCCGATCATGATGATCAGCGAGATGCCGTTCCCGATGCCATCTTCGCTAATCCGCTCCCCGAGCCACATCACAAAGGCCGTCCCACTGGTGAGAACGATAACCGTCGTGATCATGAACAGCGTCGAGTCAATCACGATGGCCCGTCCGGTGCCCCCCGCCATGAGGTTAATGGCATACCCAATGGATTGAAGCGCGGTAATGCCGATGGTGCCGTACCGCGTCAACTGCGTAATGCGGCGGCGTCCCTCTTCCCCCTCGCGCTGCAGCTTCTGAAAGTAAGGGACGACGGCCCCCATCAGTTGAATAATAATGGAGGCCGTAATGTAGGGCATGATGCCGAGAGCAAAGATCCCTGCCGACTTGAAGGCCCCCCCGACGAACATGTCGAGGAACCCAAAAAGACCGCCCCCGCCCTGGGCATCGTTGATCGCCGATAGGGTCTGAGCATCCACGCCCGGAAGCGTTACGAACGTCCCAAGCCGATACACGATGAGCAGGCCGAGCGTGTACATGATCCGCTCGCGCAGTTCCTGGACGCTCCAAATGTTTCGAATGCTCTCGGCGAAACCAGCCATAAGTCAGCCTTCTTGGTCGGACGTGCCGCGCAAAACAATGTTGTGGAGGAAACTCCCTACTCGTGCTCGTCGACGAGCGTGGCCGATCCGCCCGCCTGCTCGATTTTCTCTTCTGCCGACCCGCTGAAAGCGTGTGCCGATACCTCGAGGGCCTCGTCGAGAATCCCGTCTCCCAGAATTTTAACGCGCTCGGCGTCCCGAACGGCCCCCACCTCCTCAAGAACAGCAGGCGTTACGGGCTCGTCTGCGTCGATCCGGCCCTCGTCAACGAGCACCTGAATGCGCCCGACGTTCGCAATGCTGTACTCGGTCGGGAAGGGGCTGTTGAATCCGTGCTTCGGAAGCCGGCGAAAGAGGGGCGTCTGGCCTCCTTCGAAAAAGACCGGACGCTCCTTCGCCCCCGAACGACTGCTCTGTCCCTTCGTGCCACGGGTAGAGCTATGAGCCCCGCGGCCTGAGCCTTCGCCCCGGCCGAGTCGCTGCTCGGAATGTGTCGCTCCTTCGGCGGGCTTCAGATTGCTAAGATCCATAATGACTCATCTCTTCTAATTCGCTCGACACGAAGAACCGGGTGCGCGTCCGCTTCTAGACGCAGCACCCGGGCTCAACAGAACGCAAGTACGCTACAGGGAGAAGTCATCGGTTACTCGTCAATCTCCTCGATCTCCACGAGATGTTGCACCTTGTCGATCATGCCTCGAATCTGGGGCGTATCGTCGTGAATGATCGTGTCCCGAATACGCCGGAGTCCGAGGGCTCGCACCGTTTTTCGGTGCTCTTCCCATTCCCCATTCGTACTGCGTATTTGTTTGACCTTCAGCTTGCCCATAATCTGTATTGCGACTCAGCAGATGCACAGGCGAGCGAGTCAAAGAAGCGTCAGCCGTGAAAAACTTTTTCAAGTGGAATGTCGCGGCGTCGCGCCACTGCCAAAGCGTCTTCAAGATCGGTCAGTGCGTTCAGCGTGGCCTTAACCTGATTGTGCGGGTTCGAGGTGCCGATCGATTTGGTAAGTACATTCCTGTATCCGGCACACTCCAACACGGCTCGCACTCCCCCACCGGCAATGACACCGGTGCCCGGCGCCGCGGGCTTCAGCACAACCTTCCCAGCATCCTGCTTGCCCACAATCTTGTAGGGGATCGTTCCGTCCCGAATTGGAACGCGAAACACATTTTTCTTCGCGTCATCTGCCCCCTTCGAAATGGCATCGGACACCTCGTTTCCCTTTCCGTGGCCCATCCCAACGAGGCCTTCTTCATTGCCCACGACCACGACCGTGTTGAACGAAAACCGTCGTCCTCCCTTCACGACCTTCGACACACGGTTGACCGACACGAGCCGGTCGACCCAGTTCTCTTGTCGCTTCTCTGCGTTGACGCGTTTTCGTTCTCTTCGATTCGCCATGTCTCGTTTCGTTGCTCCGTGAGTACGTACGTCGACAGTTCCCTCTCCGGTCCCCGATCGAGGGATGGTTTAATTAAAAGTCAAGCCCGCCGTCCCGTGCCCCCTCAGCCAGCGCCTCTACCCGCCCGTGGTAGTTATATCCGCCCCGATCAAACACAACCTCTTCAATTCCTTCCTCCTCGGCTCGCTCCGCGAGTAGCTCCCCAACCGCTCGACTCTCGTCGGTCGGGCTGTCTTCCTCGATCCCATCCTCCAGGCTCGACGCCGACGCAAGCGTGTGTCCGGCAAAGTCGTCAATGAGTTGGGCATAGATGTATTTGTTCGAACGATAGACCGACAAGCGAGGACGAACAGACGTCCCCATCATGTCTTCGCGGATGCTCTTGTGGATCCGCTCTCGTCGCTGAACTTTTTCCGCCTTTCCCTTAGCCATGTCAACTACGTGCTTCGTGTGAAGAGGAGCCGTCATTCCTCTCTCCTCTTAATCGTAACCGAATGCTATCGGGCCGCTGTCTTGCCGGCCTTTCGTTCCACGTGCTCATCAACGTAACGTACCCCTTTTCCTTTATACGGCTCGGGGGGACGCATGCCTCGAATCTTGGCCGCCACTTGTCCCACGAGTTCCTTATCAATGCCCTCAACAGTGATGGTGTCGTCCTGCCCACGTCCAGAATCGACCTCAATGTCCACGTCCTCAGGGGGCAGGAAAAAAATCGGATGAGAGTAGCCGAGGGCGAGTTCAAGCGCGCCGTTCGATAACTGGGCGCGGTACCCCACTCCGATAATCTTGAGCTCCTTCTTGTACCCCTCCGTCACGCCCTCAATCATGTTCTGGATGAGCGACCGACTGAGCCCATGCAGGGAGCGATGACGCTTTTGATCGGTCGGGCGGTCAACAATGACCTCTCCGCCTTCCACCTCAATCGTAAGATCAGGATCGATTTGCTCCGTGAGCGTCCCCTTCGGCCCATCCACGGTGATAATGTTCTCGTCGTCTACCGTTACCGTGACATCGTCCTCAAAGGGAACCGGTCTGTTTCCTATTCGAGCCATGAATTTCGTTCGATTGGTTCATGCAATGTAGGAAGACGCCCATCTACGAGGGCCCACAGCCCAGACAGTTTCCTAAAAGACCTTCGCAAGCACTTCCCCACCCACGCCGAACCGTCGCGCTTCCTTGTCACTCATTACACCCCGGGACGTAGAAAGCACCGCAATGCCCAGCCCATTCTTCACGCTCGGAAGCTCGTCGGCACTCGCGTATTCTCGCCGTCCGGGCTTGGACACCCGCTCCATTGTTCGAATGGCCGGAGCTCCGTACTCGTCGTACTTCAGGTACACGCGAATAAGCCCTTGCTTCCCGTCCTCGATGTTGACATAGTTCTTGATGTATCCCTTCTCCAGGAGAATCTGCGTGAAGGCGCGCTTCAGCTTCGACGCGGGAATGTCCACGTGCGCGTGTTCAGCTCGCTGCGCATTTCGAATGCGAGCCATGTACTGGGCGACAGGATCAGAAACACCACTCATCTTGCTGTAGGTCGTCGGGTTCAGATTTCAATGTCGATCCAGACGCCAGCCAAAGCGTCCGAACGGGAGCGCAGACGAGACTGGCGATTACCAGCTGGACTTTCGAATACCCGGAATCTTTCCCTCCAGCGCCAGTTCCCGGAAACAAATTCGGCACACCCCAAACTTCCGAAGGTATCCGCGCTGCCGACCACAGAGGCGGCAACGATTGTTCTGCCGGACTGGGCTCGAGTCGCGGGGAAGCTTCTGAATCTCGGTCCACTTCCCCTCCTCCTTCAGTCTCTGGCGCTCCTCCTTGTACTTTTCGTACAGTTCTTCGCGCTTCTCTTCGCGGGCAATCCAGCTTTTCTTGGCCATCTCACTAATCAGTTCTGTCGGATGTCAAACGCTCACAAGGATCAAAGCAGCTCTACACCGCCAAGCTTTCCTGGTCTTCCTCTCCACGGCGAACGAAGGGCATGCCAAGTGCTTTCAGAAGAGAGTAGGCCTCCTCGTCTGTCTCCGCACTGGTGACGAACGTCACGTCCATTCCATCTATGCGGTCCACATTGTCTACGTCGATCTCCGGGAAAATAATCTGCTCGTCTATGCCCAGCGTGTAATTTCCGTGCCCGTCAAAGCTTCGGTCGGGCACCCCTTCGAAGTCTCGGATGTTTGGAAGAGCCAGGGTGATAAGACGATCAAGAAACTCGAACATGCGCTCGTCCCGGAGCGTGACCGACACCCCAACGGGCATTCCTTCTCGGACATCGAAACTGGCAATGCTTTTCGTCGCCCGATTCACGGACGGGTGCTGCCCGGTAATTTTCCGCAGTTCCTCTACGGCCGTATCGACCGCCTGCTCGTTTTCCGACACCTCTCCGACCCCCCTGTTGATCACAATCTTCTCCAGACGCGGGACCTCCATGTCGTTGTCGTAGCCAAACTGGTCAACCAGCTCGGCCCGAACTTCGTCCTGGTACTGCTCTTGAAGTCGCGGAACGCGTTCGGCCATGAGTCAGGCTCATTCGTTCGTACATGAAATCGCAAGTGACAACCGTCTCTCGACGCTCCAAGAAGCACAGACGTTGAAAATCGAAGGGCGTGGGGGGGAGTTCCCCCTGCACAAACGATTCACGCCGCGGCCTCCGGCTACTCATCGAGTTCTTCCCCCGTGGTCTTCGCATACCGGACCCATCGAGACTCCCCGGTCTCCGGGTCCTCCACCTTCTTCCGCCCGATTCGGGTCCGTTCGCCGTTGCTGTCAATCGGGTTGACGTTGGACACGTGAATCGGGGCTTCTCGCTTCTCTCGTCCTCCTTCCGGATTATTTCGGCTCGGCTGCTCGTGGAAAATGCGCATGTTCACCCCCTCCACGATCACGCGCTCCTCCTCGGGAAAGACCTTCAAAACCTTCCCAACGTAGCCCTTTTCCCGGTCCTGCCCCGCCGACCGCGCGGACGTGATGGTCTTGTTCAACATGACCATGTCGCCCTTCTTCACGTGGAGCTTCTTTTGCTTCATGACTCGTCAGGTCCTATTTCAATTGAATAACACCAGGATGAAGACGGGACCGTGAGGGCATCCTTCACCGTCCCGAAAACGTCTACAGGACTTCGGGGGCCAGCGACACAATCCGCATGTGCTGCTTCTTTCGAACCTCTCGCGCCACGGGGCCGAAGACGCGCGTGCCAACCGGTTCCTCCTGCGCGTCAATCAGGACGGCCGCGTTCTCGTCGAATCGGATGTACGTCCCGTCCTCGCGCCGCGTCTCCTTCTTCGTCCGCACGACGACCGCCCGGCTCACGTCGCCCTTGTTGAGGTTCCCACTCGGTATTGCCGACTTCACGGACACCACAATTTCATCGCCGATGCCGGCGTAGCGGCGTCCGCTACTTCCAAGCACACGGATGCACTGTACTTCCTTGGCGCCGCTGTTGTCGGCCACCGTCAGTTGGGTCTCTTGCTGAATCATGTCGCTCTCCGAATGTAAAGTTCCAGATTGCAAAAAGGAAATGCTCGCCTTCCGCCTGTCACGATTTTCGTGCCGCGGCTACGGAGATCTACTTGGCTCGCTCAATAATCTCGACGAGACGCCACCGCTTGTTTTTACTAATCGGGCGGGTTTCCATAACCCGGACCGTGTCCCCCTCATTTGCCTGATCGTCCTCGTCGTGGACCATAAAAGTGGAAGACCGCTCCAGGTACTTTCCGTACATCGGGTGCTTCATTTGGCGCCGCACCGACACCGTAATGGTTTTGTCCATCTTGTCACTTTCAACGACCCCCACCCGTTCCTTTCGGTTGTTTCGCTCGGTGGCCGCTTCGGTCTGTTGCTCCTCGGTCTGCTCTTCTGTGTGCTCCATGGGTTCTGTCGGCGATTCGGTCGTCAATGAGGGCGTTCAACAATCAATTCCGTATCGGTTACTCCTCGTCCGCGGATTGCTTCTCATTCAAAATCGTCTTGAGACGCGCAACGAAGCGGCGCTTGGTGCGAAGAATGGTCGGGTTCTCTAATCGTCCCTGAATCGCGTGTTGGAACTTCAACTCTTCGAGTTCCTCTTCCTCCTCGTCGATCCGCGTCTCAATCTCCTCGATGCTAAGGTCTCGTATCTGATCGGCTTCCATCGTCCAAAAGCTATTCAGTTCAGTAAATCAACCGAAGAACGCCGGCTTTGCTACTCGGCGTGATACCCTGGCCGGACGACGAACTTTGTCTTGATGGGCAGTTTGTGCTTGCCGAGACGAAGCGCCTCTCGGGCCATCTCCTCGTCAACGCCACCGCCGACCTCGAAGAGGACGTGTCCTTTCTGGAGCGGAGCCACAAAATGCTCCGGTTCTCCTTTCCCCTTCCCCATCCGGGTCTCAGCAGGCGTCTTGGTCACCGGCTTGTCCGGAAACACGCGGGTCCACACCTTTCCGGCCCGCTGCAGGTAGCGATTGACCGCCACCCGGGCTGCCTCAAGCTGACGACTCGTCACCTCTGCCTTCTCTAAAGACTTCAGGCCGAAGTCGCCAAAGTTCAAGCGAGTCCCTTTCGAGGCGTGCTCGCCCCGCGTGATGCCTTGATTGCGCTGGACCTTGCGATGTTTTCGATTTTTCGGCTCAAGCATGGCACGTAGCTAGAATAAACAACTCATTTTGAACTCGCGGGTGTGGTGGACCCGGAGAAAGACCTCTAATTCCCTTCTCGTCGCTGGCGACGCTCGCGGGGTGTTTCCTTCATCTGCTTGCGCTGCTGGGCCTGCACGTTCGGGCTCAGGTCGGGCTGGCCGAGAATTTCGCCTCGGTGGATCCAGACCTTGACGCCGATGGTCCCATAGATGGTGCGAGCCGTCTGCTGCGAAAAGTCAATGTCGGCCCGGATTGTGTGCAGCGGAACCCGACCTTCAAGGTACTCCTCAACGCGACCCATCTCGGCCCCGCCCAAACGACCCGCCGCCCGGATCCGAACGCCCTCTGCCCCCATCCGCATCGCCGCCTGCATGGCCTGTTTCATGGCCCGTCGGAAAGAGATCCGTCCCTCTAGCTGCTGGGCGATGTTTTTCGCCACGAGAGTGGCGTCGAGCTCCGGACGCTTGATCTCACTGATGTTGATTTGAATGTCTTTCCCCGTAAGGGTCTTCAGCTCCTCCCGCAGCTTTTCAACCTCCGACCCCCCGCGTCCGATCACCACGCCCGGGCGGCTCGTGTGCAGCGTGAGAATCACGCGCTTCGGCGTGCGCTCAATCACGACCCGGCTCAGGCCGGCCCGCTTGAGGCGCGTGTGCAGGTAGCGCCGAATCTCTTCGTCCTCAATGAGCTTGTCCTGAAAGTCGCTTTCGGAGTACCAGTTGGAATCCCAACCGCGAATGACCCCGAGACGAAATCCGATGGGATTTGTTTTCTGACCCACGGCTTGTACCTCGTCGTCTAATTCAAAGAGTGTCGTATGGAACGCGCCGTCCGTCGCGCGGACAATCAGCAGGCAACTCTACGCCACCTCTTCCGGCTCTTCTTCCTGTACCTCGACGACCACCTTGAGGTGCGTCGTCCGCTTTCGGATGGGAGCTGCCCGTCCCCGAGCGCGCGCATTGAAGCGCTCGAACGTGGGCCCCTCGTCAGCTCGAATTTCCTGGATCTGAAGCGCCCCCTCATCAAAACGCTCGTCGTACTGGTCCATCAGGTTGTACACCGCCGAGCGGATGGTCTTCTCGATCACGTCCGTCACCTTCTGCGGCATGTAGTCGAGAATCGCCACGGCCTCCGGGACGTTGCGGTCGCGCACCAGGTTGATGACACGCCGCATCTTGAGAGGCGAGCTCCGAATGTGTCTGCGAACGGCTCGTGCTTCCATGTCTCGTCGTAAAGTTTAGAGGGAAAGGTCGCGCCGGCGGCCCCAAACGTGATTCTACTGTCCAGGCTTCTGGCGCGCCCGCTTGTCAACTTTGGCCTTCGAGTGCTCTTCGAAGGTGCGGGTCGGCGCAAACTCACCGAGCTTGTGACCGACCATGTTCTCCGTCACATAGACCGGGACGAACTGCCGTCCGTTGTGAACGGCGAAGGTATGCCCAACGAAGTCCGGGGTGATGATGGACGGGCGCGACCAGGTCTTGACGACTTGCTTCTCGTCTGACTCGTTCAGCGCCTCGACCTTCTCCTGCAACTTGTAATAAACGTACGGTCCTTTGCGGAGAGAGCGGGGCATGGCGGTTTGTCGTTCGTTCAGTCCTGAAAGGCTCGCTCAAAGGTCAGTGCAGCGGGGTACGCACCAAGGGTGGGAGGCCGTTACGTTCCGTTCTGGCGATTCTTTGACTCGGTCCGGCGGCGAATAATGTACTTGTTTGACTCCTTATTCCGGGTGCGGGTCTTGTACCCCTTCGCCGGAACTCCCTTCCGCGAACGGGGGTGTCCCCCAGAGGCACGACCCTCACCGCCGCCCATCGGGTGGTCAATTGGGTTCATAGCAACCCCACGCGTTCGGGGACGTCGGCCCAGCCATCGGCTGCGCCCGGCCTTGCCGAGCTCAATGTTGAAGTGCTCCACATTGCTCGTTACACCCACCGTCGCCCGGCACTTCGACGGTACGAAGCGCGTCTCGCCGCTTGGCAACTCAAGCGTCGCGTAGTCCCCCTCCCGCGCCGTGAGTTGTGCATGCGTACCGGCAGCCCGCGCTAGCTGGGCGCCCTTCTTGGGGCGCATCTCAATGCAATGAACTCGCGTCCCCAGCGGGATATTCGTAAGCGGAAGACAATTTCCAACCTCTGCGGTCGCTTCCGGCCCATTCTTGACGGTCTGCCCCACCTCGATGCCGTCGGGAGCAATGATGTATCGCTTCTCGCCGTCGGCGTACACGAGAAGCGAGATGCGGGCCGATCGGTTCGGGTCATACTCAATTGTCTCAACGCGGGCGGGAATGCCGTCTTTGTCGCGTCGCTTAAAGTCAATCTTGCGGTAGCGCCGCTTGTGGCCGCCTCCACGATAGCGCATGGTCATGCGCCCGTGGTTGTTGCGTCCGCCACTGTTTGTCAACGGCTCCAGGAGGCTCCGCTCCGGCTCGGTCGTGGTCACGTCCTCCATGTCGTCGACCGAATACTGCCGCTGACTGTTAACCGTCGGCTTTCGTTGTTTAATACCCATGGTGCGGATGATGTCTAGGGGCAGTGCACAATGCCCACTGCCGCTGATTCAAAACGTCTCGAATAGGGCGTATTGAAGAACCGAAGACAAGCGCTAAATGCCCTCGAAAAAGTCAATTTGCTCGCCATCGGGGTCGAGCTCGACGATGGCCTTTTTGAACCCCGAGGTACGTCCCTCAATCATGTTGCCGTCTCGAAACTGACGGCGTCGCTTCCCCGGCACGACTTGGGTCCGCACGTTCGCCACCTCGGCACCTGGATAGCGCTCCTCGATGGCCTGCCGAATCTCCGGCTTCGAGGCCTCCAGGCTGCAGACGAAGGAGTACTTTCCCTCCTGCATCTGGACGGTCGTCTTCTCGGTTACGTAAGGACGAATGAGTACGCGATCACTCATAGCTCAGCACGTGTTCGGAATGAGGAAATCAAATCCGTTCCAGAAGCTTGACTTACGCGGGCGTCGGCTCGGCCGCAGACAGAACGTCGGTCATCCATTCAAGCGCTCCCTCCTGAAAGATCACCAGGTTTGCGTCGAGAATGTCGACGGTGTTCACGCTCTGCACCTCTCGGACATTTACGTGGGATAGGTTCTGCGCACTCTGGTAAATCTCTTCCTCCACTTCAGCGGTGGCGAAAAGGACTTTCTCCCCCTCTACCTCCAGAAGCTCGAGAATGTCAGAAAGCTCACGAGTGCTCGGGCGCTCCATCGAAAAGTCCTCGATGACCCGAATTGCGTCACTCTGCGCTTTGTATGCGAGGGCCGACCGGCGCGCGAGCCGCTTCTCCTTTCGATTCAAGTTATGGTCGTAGTCGCGAGGGTCGGCCCCGTGGGCGCGCCCCCCACCTCGGCGAATGGGCGACTTCGCGTCGCCAACCCGCGCGTTCCCCGTCCCCTTCTGCCGATACAGCTTGCGCGTCGATCCGCGAATTTCAGCGCGCTCCTTCGTCTTGTTCGTCCCCTGACGCTCGTGCGCCTGGATCCGCTTCACGTCCAGCCAGATAATGTGGTCGTTGGGCTCAATGTCAAACACGCTCGGCTCGAGCGTCGCAGTGCGCCCGGAACCAACACCATCGTCCTGGAAGATTTCGACGTCCATAATTCCGGTCAGCTAAGAAGATTCGCAGTCGCTCAGTGTATCGCAACCGGGGTCTACCGGTCATCTGCACAGAAGTTCGTGACTACTCGATCTGGTCGGCCTTCTTCTTATGGAGTTCGACGTATCCATTCTTCGGTCCCGGCACCGATCCGTGAATGAGAAGGGCATCGTGATCGGGAAGGATGCGAACGACCGTCAAGTTTTGAATTTTCGTCCGCTCGCCCCCGGTGCGGCCCGCCATCTTCATTCCCTTGAAGACGCGAGAGGGGTCGGCCGAGGCGCCGATCGAACCCGGGTGCCGCTGCCGATCGGACTGGCCGTGCGTCATCATCCCCACGCCACTGAAGCCATGTCGCTTCACGACCCCCTGAAATCCTTTTCCTTTCGAGACCCCGACCACGTCAATGGTCTCGTTCTCTTCGAACAGGTCCTCGACCCGGACCACGTCCCCGTGCTCCACGTCGGCCTCGAAGTCGCGAAATTCCTTGACGATCTGTTTAGGAGGCGCGTCGGCCTCGGCGAAGTGCCCCTGCATGGCCTGCGTCGTGTTTTTCTCCTTCTTATTGTCGAAGGCCAACTGCACGGCATTGTAACCGTCGGGGCCATCTTCCCTCTTCACCTGCGTGACGACGTTGGGACCCGCCTCGACGACCGTACAGGCAATGTTGTTGCCCTCATCGTCGAAGATGCTCGTCATCCCCACCTTTTTTCCAATCAGTCCGCTACTCATAGCGTGCAATGTTTCCGGTTAATACGTTCAGAAGCAGAACATCACTCGGATTCGCGCACGAGATCGACCGTAAGAGACCGGGCCCCACCACTCAGCCCGACAGCATTCAAAAAAGATTCCGTTTCTCTCTCTCGTGCTTGTTCCAGTTGAAAGCGAACGCTGTCGCTCAAGTCTTCGGGCTGGTCAAAATTAAAACGCCAGACCAAGGAAAAGGCACCCGTCATGCTCAGCAAATTATTCTCCAGTATCCTCGCCTCTCCCGTTGCCGCGGTCGTGTCCCCCGATGCAATACGAGACAGGCGGTACGAGCGCTCATCGCCTTCCAACAAAAACTCAAGTCGCACCTCGGTTTGATCGAAACTGCCGGCCGGTTGCCCATCCAAGTATATGTCTTGGATCCTCCAGGTCCCGACCAGCTGCTGGTACAGCGAATCGCGCTTCGATCCACCGCCGTCACAACCGCTCGCAAGAAGAATCGAAGCCCCGATCCCTACGAGCGCAACGAGCCAAACCCAAGCCGGGCGCGCTGATCGAATCACACCTTAATTTCCACGTCGACACCGCTGGGCAACTCAAGCTGCATGAGGGCGTCCACCGTGTCGCTGCTCGAGGACAGGATGTCGATCAGGCGCTTGTGATGGCGACGCTCGAACTGCTCGCGACTCTTCTTATCCACGTGGGGCCCCCGCAGCACCGTATACACCTTCTTCTCGGTCGGCAGCGGAACGGGTCCGCTCACCACCGCTCCGGTCGACTTCACTGTGCGGATAATCTTCTCCGCACTCTTGTCGATGAGCGAGTGGTCGTACGACTTCAGCTTAATGCGGATCTGTTGCTGCGTGGCCATATCTCAGTGTCGATTTCCGAATCTCGAGCGCTGGGTGCCGTGAAAGGTCCTCTTTCCGGCAGCCGAGAATATCATTCGAGCAGTTAGTCCAAGATTTCACTGACGACGCCCGCGCCGACCGTCTGTCCCCCCTCCCGAATCGCAAACCGGAGCCCCTCCTCCAGCGCCACCGGCTGGATCAACTTCGCCGTAAACGTCGCGTTGTCCCCCGGCATCACCATCTCCACCTCCTCCGGCAACGCAATCGAACCGGTCACGTCCGTCGTCCGAAAATAAAACTGCGGCTGGTACCCGTCGAAAAACGGCGTGTGACGACCCCCCTCGTCCTTGCTGAGCACGTACACCTCACACTCAAACTCCTTGTGCGGCGTCACCGTCCCCGGCTCCGCCAACACCATCCCCCGCTTGACCTCCTCC
>CAZSBW010000017.1:0-18146 GCA_964604815.1 uncultured Salinivenus sp.
ACACGCCGAGATGGGTCACCTCGTGGTCGTCCACCATGCGCCAGAGACGGCCGGGGTCCGGGTGGTCGGGGGCGCCGTCGTACAGCACCATCGTGGCCCCCACCGTGAGCGTCCCGAAGACGAGCCACGGCCCCATCATCCAGCCCATGTCGCTCATCCAGTACATGGTCTCGCCGGGCTTCAGGTCCATCGGGTGGTACATGTCCTGTGCCCCTTTGATGGGAAAGCCGCAGTGCGTGTGTACCGTGCCCTTGGGCGGACCGGTGGTGCCGCTGGTGTAGATGATCATGACCTCGTCCTCGGCCGCGGTGCGCTCGGTGTAGGCCTCGTCGTCGTGCCCGGTCATCGCGTCGGTCCAGAATACGTCGCGCCCGTCGGTCATGGGCACGTCGTCGCGCCCAAGGTGCCGGTGTACGATGACGTGCTCGACGGAGGGGCACTGCGCCACGGCTTCATCCGCCGTCTCCTTCATTTTAATTGGAGAGTCCCGGCGCGCAAAGCCGTCGGCCGTGAAGAGGGCTTTTGCGTCGGCGCCCTGCAGGCGGGTCACGATGGCGCCCACGCCGTACCCGCTGAAGAGGGGGAGGAGGATGCCGCCGATCTTGACGATGGCGAGAAAGGCGATGACAATCTCCGGCGTCATTGGCATGTAGAGGCCAATGCGGTCTCCCTTGCCCAGCCCCCTCTCGCGGAGTGCATTGGCGCAGCGGCAGACGCGCTGGTTGAGTTCGCCGTAGGTGAGCACCTCCGTGGATCCGTCCTCACCTTCCCAGCGAAGGGCGATGCGGTCCTCGACCGGCGTTCCCTGCCACTTGTCCAGGAGGTTGTGAACAATGTTCATTGTGCCGCCCACGCACCAGGTCGGGTATTGAATGCCATCGCTCAGGTCCACGATTTCGTCGTAGTCCTCGTAAAACTCGATACCCAGGTCCTCGAGCACGGCGTTCCAGAACCAGCCCACATCCTCCGTTGATCGGGCCTGGAGGGCGTCCAGGTCCGGGAGGTCGTGCTCGTCCATGAAGTGCTGCAGGTTGGAGTTGGCCACGACATCCGGATCGGGTTCCCAGACGACCTCTTGGCCGAACGGGAACGCGTCGGTGGGCTTGGAAGCGGTTTCAGGCATGGGAAGCAGAAATTGGCGAAAGTACGTCGGAGAGCGGATGGCCGGAAGCAAAGGAGACAGAAAGAGGCCGGGGCCACCGATTCAATTATAACCGAGGCTCCTCCTGAGAGGCAAGCGGTCCTCGCAGGCGAATTTCGGGCAAAGTCCCGGACCGACTCGGCCTATATTCGCTATAACATGACCTTCTCGTATGAAAGGACACAATCTCTGTGGACGGGTGTACAAATGGAGCGCTAATGTGAAGGGGCGTTTGTAGCGGCAGCGGCATCCTAGTGCAGGATCGAGCAGTCGTTTCGGGTAGAGTCATTCCGAGCAAGGTGATCTAGATCGCCAAAGCCGAGGAATCTCCCCGAATTCAGGGGAAATGAGAACTCAAAAGCGACTTCCTCAAATATTTGCTCGCTACGCGGTACCGAGAGAGCCTCCGGCCCCAGAGAGACTGATTGAAAGTGCACCAGCGACTGTGCCGGGCTCGCTTCGCATTCAGCGGCACTTGTTCATTACCACCAAGCAGTCTAGTTGACGTGGCTAATCCGACTCCTACCAACGACGAAAATGACGATACCGGCGCCCCGAACGGCCAGGCGTCCGGCGGTGGACGATGGCGCCTCATCCTCTGGGTTGTCGTGGCGAGTTTTCTCGCCATTTTCCTGTATGATTACTGGGGCGGAGGGGCCGTGAGCGGAGAGCACATCAGCTATAGCGAGTTTCGGAAGCAACTTGAAGGCGGAAACATTCAGAAGGTCGTCGTTGAGGGGAACAGTGTGAATGGCGAACTAAAGTCGACGGCCAGCCGGAGCGAGCAGGGAAGCACGGTGAAGTACGACCGGTTCTATACGTACATTCCCTCGTTCGGGGATGAGAAGCTGATGAACAAGCTCGAATCGAACAATGTGGAGGTTGTCACCAAGCCCGAGAGCTCCTTTCCCTGGAGTCTCGTGATCATGGGGCTTCTGCCGGTGCTCTTGCTCTTCGGGGTGGGCTACATTTTCCTGCGCCGTATGCAAGCACAGGGACAGGGTCTCTTCTCCGTTCGCCAAAACAAGGCGGAGCTTTATGACAAAGGCGAGGAAGAAACGACCTTCGACGACGTAGCTGGGGCTGACAGCGCGAAAGAGGAACTCCGCGAGATTATCAAGTTCTTGAAAAGTCCAGAGCGCTTCGAGCGTCTCGGCGGAAAAGTGCCGAAGGGCGTCCTGCTTGTGGGGCCGCCCGGGACCGGAAAAACGCTCCTCGCTCGCGCTGTAGCGGGCGAAGCGGACGTTCCGTTTTTCAGCGTGTCCGGCTCCGACTTTATGGAGATGTTCGTGGGCGTGGGGGCCTCTCGGGTCCGCGACATGTTCAGTGAAGCGAAGGAAACGGCGCCTGCCATTATCTTCATCGACGAGCTCGACTCCATCGGGCGGGAACGGGGCGCGGGGGTTGGCGGGGGTCACGACGAACGCGAGCAGACGCTCAATCAGCTTCTCTCGGAGCTAGACGGGTTTGAGGAGAACGAAGGAATTGTGGTCATGGCGGCCACCAACCGCCCCGACATTCTCGACTCCGCTCTCACCCGGCCGGGGCGATTCGATCGACAAATCACTGTGGACCTTCCCACGCAGCATTCGCGGCACGAGATTCTGAAGATCCACGCGCGAGACAAGCCTCTTTCCGATGAAGTGAACCTCAGAGAGATTGCCCGAAGCACGCCCGGCTTTAGCGGGGCTGACCTTGAGAACCTTCTCAACGAGTCTGCTCTGCTTGCGGGCCGGTATGGGCACGATCGGATTGAGCCGTCGGACGTGGAAGAGGCCCGGGACAAGGTGATGATGGGATTGAAGCGGGAGGGACTGGCCCTCGACGAGCAGGACAAAAAGCTGCTGGCCTACCACGAGGCCGGGCACGCCATCGTAGCGGCCGTTCTTTCCAACGCCGATCCGGTGCACAAGGTTACCATTGTGCCCCGGGGCCAGGCGATGGGGGTAACTCAGCAATTGCCCGAGAAAGACAAGTATCTCTATCGGGAAGACTACTTGCTCGATCGACTGGCCGTAATCATGGGGGGACGGGCCGCCGAAGAGGTGATCTTCGAAACGCCTACCAGTGGGGCCGAAAACGACCTCAAGCAGGTGCGCAAGATGGCCCGAAAGATGGTGCTCGACTGGGGCATGGGCGAGCGTTTTAAGCACATCTCGCTCGGGGGCGACCAGGGGAACGTATTCCTCGGGGAGGAGCTCGCGAAGGGCAAGGATTACAGCGATCAGACGGCCCGGGAGGTTGACGAAGAGATCCAGCGCATTACCGCAAATGCATTTCAGCATGCGGTCGACACCATAACGGAGCACCGAGACGCCTTCGACCGACTGGCCGAATTGCTCATTGAACGCGAGGAGGTGCCGGGGGACGAGGTGCTGAAGCTGGTGAATGGAGAGGTAGAGTCGCTTGAAGAAATGGCCGTCACGAACGGAGCGCCTTCTGCCGACGAGTCCGCTGCAGACTCCGAGGTCATGGAAGAGAGTACCGATACGCCTGCGGGCGGTCACTCCGAGACAGACGATCAGGATTCAGAAGATCGTTGAGGTAAGCCCCAGTGTCTTCCGTGGCCGGTTTTGGGCCGTGAATGCGTATGTAAATGTAAAAAGGGAGGCCACACCGGTGATGAAGTCCGTGGGGGCTACTCCCGTCGGATTGATTCGCTCTAGATCCATGTGGGGTAGGCCGGGCGGTGTTCCACCTGTATGGCCTGAAGTTCATTCCAGCTGAATAGCCGTCCGTCTGGACCTCTCGTTTTCACCACTCGTCCATCTATCAGAGATCGACTTCGAGACTAGCATGCAAGACACGCGTCCATCCGACGACGAACTTCGGCAGCAGCTTTCTGAGGAGCAGTACTACGTAACACAGGAAGCAGGAACGGAACGCGCCTTTTCCGGCGAATACTGGGACCAAAAGGCCGATGGGACGTACTGCTGCATCGTCTGCGACACGCCGCTATTTGATTCCGACACCAAGTTCGAGTCCGGGAGCGGATGGCCGAGTTTCTACGACGTGATTGATCAGGGCAACGTGGAGTTGAAGCCCGACCACAGCCTCGGTATGGAGCGAACAGAGGTGGTATGCGGAGAATGTGGCGCTCATCTTGGTCACCTGTTCGAGGATGGTCCGGCCCCGACGGGGAAACGCTACTGTATTAACTCAGCTTCACTTGACTTTGAGTCGGACTAGGCCTCATTATGGCAAAAGTAGGGTCCATTTTGTCTGCCGATTCTTGAACGTACACGCAGGCCGGTTTTCCTGGATGGTTGAAGAACGTTCTCGTTTCTCCCCCGGGGCGTATCAGGTGCTTTTCGTGCGGGTCGGTATTGTCGTCTATTGTCTCACTACCCTCTCGGTGCAATGACCGAACTGCAGAAGGCCAAGCAGATCCACTATTTTAACGTACTCGATTACAATGGCGACGGGATTTTGGAGAAGCAAGATTTCGTCGACATCGCCGATCGACTCGCCGAGATGCGCGGTTACGAAGAGGGATCGTCTCGCCATACGGCTGTTCGTCAAGAGATCCTTCGGATGTGGACCAACGCACGAGCGTTGTCCGGAAAGGAAGGAAAAACCGAACTCAGTCTCGAGGATTGGCTGGCTCATGAGCGGAAGGTGCTCGACTCAAATGTGCTGATTCACTCCTACGTTCAGGGAATAGCCCGGGCTATTTTCGATATTCTCGACGAGGACAACGACGGTGTGATCTCCGAAGAGGAATACCTGAAGTTCTTCCGCTCCTTTCGGGGAGACACGGAGGACGGAAAGACGGCATTCCAGAAGCTCGATGGGGACAGCAAGGGGTATCTCACCCGGAAGGAGTTTTTGGAGGCCGTTACCGAATTTCACCTTAGTGACGATCCGAATGCTCGCGGCAATTGGCTCTTCGGGCCGTATCGGGACGAGGCCGAGTCGTCGGTGTAGGGATCCGTCTCGCACAAATCGCGCAAAGGTAGAAAAGGCGCCCCGCTCGTCGGGACGCCTTTTTTGTTTGGGAGAGCCTTGTCTGGGAATGAGAAGCTGTTTGGTGGATTGATGTTCAACCGAGACACAGTGGACGAAGCTGCTAAATGGCGCTCAAATGAGTCCCTGTAGTGGAGCTACCGGGCGAGTGTAGAAGCCATTTTGCACGAGATCCACGAAGTCGTAGGTCACAGAACGTCCGCCAAACAGCTTCTGAAGGCCCCAATTACAGGTTGCCGCGACGCTCTTGCTCCCGCTCGATGGCCTTGAAGAGTGCCTTGAAGTTTCCGGCCCCGAAGGAACGGGCGCCCTCTCGCTGGATGATTTCGTAGAAGACCGTGGGACGGTCCTGCACTGGCTTCGTAAAG
Source organism: uncultured Salinivenus sp. (assembly GCA_964604815.1). Lineage (GTDB taxonomy): Bacteria > Bacteroidota > Rhodothermia > Rhodothermales > Salinibacteraceae > Salinibacter. Next base: position 5,476 of record CAZSBW010000017.1, read on the forward strand.
ATCTGCAGGAGGTAGCCGTCCGGGTCGCGATCGACGAGAATGCCGAGTTCTTCGAGCTTGTCGATGGACTCGTTAATTTCACCCACACGTTCGTTCAGCACCTCTCGGTCGTAGTAGGTGTCCGGCACGTGGAGGAATTCCACACCGCGACGACGGAGCTCGCGAACGGTGGAGATAATGTCGTCGGTGGCGAGGGCGATGTGCTGGACGCCGGCGCCTCGGTAGAATTCGAGGTACTCTTCGATCTGGCTCTTCTTTTTGCCTTCCGCCGGTTCGTTGATGGGGAATTTGATCTTTTCGTCCCCGTTGGCCATCACCTTCGACATCAGGGCCGAATACTCGGTCGAGATGTCCTGATCGGTGAAGTGGAGCATGTTGTAGAAGCCCATCGTCTCGGCGTAGTAGTTCACGTAGGTGTCCATGTCGCCTTCGTGAACGTTGCCGACACAGTGGTCCACGTACTTCACGCCGGTGGGGGACGGCGCATCCCAGAATTCGTTCTCCCACTCTTCGAAGCCGGGGAAGAAGAAGCCGTCGTACTGGCTGCGCTCGACGAAGGTGTGAACGGTATCCCCGTAGGTGGCGATCGTGGCGGTCACGATTTGCCCGTCGTCGTCCTCGTGTACCGTGGGCTCCTGAACAGGGTCGGCACCGCGCTTAGTGGTTTCGTGAAAGGACGTCTCGGCGTCGTCGACCCAGAGGGCAATGTCCTTAACGCCGTCACCGTGCAGCTGGACGTGCTCGCTGATGGGCGAGTCCGGACCGAGGGCGGAGGTCAGGACGAACCGGATCTCGTTCTGTTTGAGCAGGTAGCTCACCTGGTGTTCGGTCCCCGTTTCTGGACCCCGGTAGCCCCGGATTTGAAAGCCGAACTGATGAGCGTAGTAATGGGCCGCTTGCTTGGCATTGCCGACGTAGAATTCGAGGTAGTCGGTGCCGTTGATTGGGAGAAAGTCTTCTGGGGTTTCGACGTCGGGTTCAGGGGCAGCAGGAGCTTCGGCCATGGCGTGATCGGGATTGTTCGAGAAGTACGAGTGGGGTGGAAAAGCGCTTCCAAAAGCGGAGAACCTCAAGCCACTGTCTTGTTTGAGGTACATCATTGTCGGTTTGCGGTTCCTTTCCAGGCGTCCATGCGGGGGCATTAATCGGCCAAAGAGGTTGTTCTGCTTATTGCCGCCCCGATGGGCAGAGCCGGGTGGCGCTGGGGCACGGGGAAGGGCGTCTCGTGCACAGGGGGAGCTCAGGAAAGGAGCACGGCGGAACAGTTTTTTCATCCACGGCTACGGCGGATGGACCGCACGACGAGTTCTCTGCCTTCCCCCCTCAGCCTTGGATTCTCATGTCGTATCTCATCTACGGCGCCTACGGCTACACCGGCACGCTCATCGCCGAGCGGGCCGTGGCGCAGGGCCACGCGCCCATCCTCTCGGGACGCGATGAGCAGAAAGTGGAGCGCCTGGCGGCGGACCTCGATCTGGCCGCCCGTCCCACGTCGCTCACGGATGGATTTCGGCTCCGCTCGGCACTGCAGGAAGTAGAGGTCGTCGTTCATTGCGCGGGACCGTTTGTCCACACGGCTTGGCCGATGGTAGAGGCGTGCCTGGACACGGGCACGCACTATCTCGACATAACGGGCGAGATCGACGTGTTTGAAGGGCTCATGGCGCGGGATGCGGATGCGGCGAACGCCGAGGTGATGCTCCTGCCGGGCATCGGCTTCGACGTGGTGCCGACCGATTGCCTCGCGAAGACGCTCGTGGAAAAAGAGCCGTCGGCGGCGACGCTGGAGATTGCGTTTATGGGAAAAGGGGGCGTTTCGAAGGGAACGCTCAAGACGGCCGTCGAGCAGATGGGAATGGGCGGCCTCATTCGGCGGGAGGGGGATGTGGTTGAGGTGCCGTCGGGGTGGGCCACCCGCACGGTCGATTTTGGGGATCACCCGCGCACCGTCATTTCTATTCCGTGGGGGGATGTGGCGACGGCCGGGCACAGCACCGGCATTCCCAACGTCACCGTGTATACGTACCTACCCAAGCTGGGACGGCAGTTGCTGCGGCTGAGCCGGTACGTGCAGGGCCTGCTCGGATGGCGGCCCCTTCAGGTTCTCCTCCAGCGCCTCGTGGACCGGTGGGTGCCCAATCCCTCGCCCGAGGTGCGAGACACGGGACGCACCGCTGTCTGGGCCTCGGTTCGGGACGAGGCGGGCCGGGCGACCACGGCGCGGCTGACGGGGCCGGAAGCGTACAGGTTTACGGCACGGACGGCCGTGGCAGCCGCCGAGCGCGTCCTGAATGGGACGGCGCCGCCGGGCTATCAGACGCCGTCGACGGCCTTCGGTGGTGAGTTTGTGTTCGACGTGGAGGGGGTGCAATCTGGGCCGATGGATGACTAATCAGGAAAGAGACGTTTCCCCTCTTGCCAGCGCAGGGCCAGGAGGAGCGCGTGGGGGAGAGGGAGATACAACACGGGCTGTGGAGGACCTTGCAATCGGAGGAGGTTAGTTCGGATGTTGTGGGGGCGAGAATCTACCACGACTCTCAGTCCAACGTGATTTTCAGCGCCTATGACCAATCGATACAAGAAGCTCGTTGCGACCACGTTTAGCACCGACTTTCGCGAGGCAGCGGAGGTCGTAGAGGAGGAGATTCCGGAGCCCGGGCCGCAGGAGGTTCTCGTCCGCAACAAGTATGCGGCCGTCAACGCCACGGACGTGAACATCTCCGCCGGTCGGTACGAGGAGGGCGCCGTGCCCCCCCTGGATTTGGGCGTTGAGGCCGCGGGCGTGGTGGTGGAAATCGGAGAGGAAGTAAAGCACCTGCAGTCCGGCGACTCGGTAGTAACCAGCACCCTGGGCGGGGGCTATCGCGAGTACAACGTCGTCCACGCCAGCAACGCCATCCAAGTGCCCCGGCCTTCTCCCGAGGCCCTCAGTATCATGGTGAGCGGGCTCACGGCCTCCATCGCTCTCGAAGAGGTGGGCGACATGGCCCACGACGAAACGGTTCTCGTGACTGCGGCAGCGGGGGGCACCGGGCAGTACGCAGTGCAGTTGGCCAAGCAGGCGGGGAATCACGTGATTGGGACCTGCGGGACGGCAGAAAAAGCCGCGTTTCTGGACGATCTGGGCTGCGACCGGCCCATTCACTATCGCGAGGAGGAGGTGGCCCCGGTGCTGTCCGACGAATATCCGGACGGGATCGATTTGGTCTATGAGGCGGTGGGCGGAGAACTCTTCGACGTGTGCGTGGAGGCGCTGGCGCGGCGGGGGCGGCTTCTGTCCATCGGCTACGTAAGCGAGTACAAGGATGGCCCTGAGGAAATCACTCGCGAGCGCATCTACACGACCCTCATTTCCCAGTCGGCCTCTATTCGCGGATTTTTCCTGCCGCACTTTGCCGAGCACTTTCGCTCCCACATGAATAAGCTCCTGCGTCAGCATCGCAGCGGGGGACTCGACATCTTTATCGACGATACTGTGTTCGAAGGCGTTGAAGCCGTGCCCGACGCCGTGGAGCACCTGCAAAGCGGGGAAAGCATCGGGAAGGTGGTAGTGCGGTTTCCGGAATGAAGGAGTAGGGTTGCAGGTTGGGACAATTGGGACGGTTCGGTTCTTCGACATGCATGAAGAGAACGGGACGACAGGTCAGTCGCTCAACTGGGCGGCCGTGGCGGCGCTCTATGCCGGGCTCGGGCTGGGGCTTGTCGCGGCGCTCTACTGGGGCGACTACAGGAATGCGGCGTGGCTGGGCCTCATCGGCACCGGCGGGGCGCTCACGGCTTACGGACGGGTGCTGGACCAACGGGGGCAGGAGAACCGAGCCCAGCAGTGGGAATGGGCGGCCGGGGCCGTGTACGCGGTGTTTTTCGTATGGGCGGGGACGGTCCTGTTCGAGTTGTGGATGGGGGGGTAGATCCGCACTACACGACTCGGACGCATCTTCGAAGGTGCGTTCGATTTCTGTCATGCGCAGAGGGGGAGACGACCCGTCAAGAAAAGACAATCAGCCCTGAGACATCTCTGGTTTGAGAATTATGAAACCCGGAAAACAAAAATCATTTCTACGACGTTTGCCTGCTGAGTAGCATCACGAGTTTCATTAGGAACATTTCCTTTAAAATCATAGAGACCAGGCTATGGCTTTCGAACTTCCCGATCTGCCCTACGACTACGACGCACTGGAGCCGCACATCGACGAGCGCACGATGCGGATCCATCACGACAAGCACCATGCTGGCTACACCCGCAAGCTGAATAATGCGCTGGACGGACACGACGACCTTCAGGAGCATTCGATTGAGGAGCTCCTTGCGGGCGTCGATTCGCTCCCTGCGGGGGTCCGAACAGCCATTCGACAGAATGGAGGCGGCTTCTACAACCACCGCCTCTTCTGGACCACGATGTCGCCGGACGGGGGCAATCCGAGCGGAGACGTGGCGGACGCCATCGAAGAGCAGTTTGGCTCGTTCGGTGATTTCCGAAGCGAGTTTGCAGGCGCCGCCACTGGTCGGTTTGGAAGCGGATGGGCGTGGCTCGTGGCGCAGCCGAGCGGCGAGCTCTCGGTGACCGACACCCCGAATCAGGACAATCCACTGATGGAGGGCGATACGCCCATTCTCGGCATCGACGTGTGGGAGCACGCCTACTATCTCAACTATCAGAATGAGCGTGGGACTTACGTTGACGCATGGTGGAACGTCGTTGATTGGGACGCGGTGAATGATAACTACCACAGCATACGCTCGTAGTCCGCGTAGGGACAATTTCGTCCTGCACATACGTGATTCAACGAGGGGTGACCCGCTCTGGGTCACCCCTTTTTCACGTAATAGAGGGGCGGGGGCCGGTTGTCTGGATTTCACGCTCGATTGCAGAGAAAGATTGGACTCTCAGTGCCTCTCTGATTACCATATTCTGTCTCCGATTCCACCACTGCACTGCTCTCAGCCGTAGATCATGTCGGTCGTTGAGGGTCCGTTGCTCTGGGCCATCTACTTTACGCTGGCGACGCTCAGCGTTTCTATTCTCGCGGCGCTTCTCCGCGTGCTCTGGGGGCCGAGTCTGGCCGACCGAGTCGTGGCCCTCGACCTGGTGGCGTATCTGGCGATGGGATTTTTGGCGACCTATGCAGTGTTGGCCGAGGAAGATACCTTTATTGACGCGGCGCTCGTTCTTGGCCTGTTGGCGTTTCTTGGAACAGTAGCCGTCGCCCGCTACATCGAGCGAGTTCGTTCTGGAGAAGCCCTCGTCGATTCATGAGTTCGATTCTTGCTGGTCTGTTGATGGTGGGCGGCACGCTCTTCATGCTCGTGGCCGCAATTGGGCTTCTTCGATTGCCCGATCTCTACACCCGGATGCACGCGGTGACGAAAGCGGGGACCCTCGGCATTGGGCTCGTGCTAATCTCCGCGGCCGTGGCGTTTGGCGAAATCAGTGCCGCGACGCGCTCCCTCGTCGCGATCCTGTTTGTGTTGCTCACCGCCCCCGTGTCGGCGCACATGATTGGGCGGGCCGGGTACCTCGGAAACGTGGCCTTGTGGGAGGACACTGCGTTCGACCATTGGGGCGCCGACTACGACGTGCTCCGCCGGGAGGGGGAAGACCCGGTTTCGGAGAAGACGGAGGCCGATGAGTCCGCTGCAGCGTAGGGGACGGCCTCCCGTGTCTCGACGTCCGATCCTGTCTTGTAGGCGACTGATTCCTCATGCTTTTTGCTGTTCTGAGCATCTTCGTCGGGGCCGCCCTCGCGCCGCTCCTGGTTCGGTGGATGGGCCGGGGGGCCGGATGGGGGCTGGGATTGCTGCCGCTTGGGGTGTTCGTCTTTTTCGTGCGTCAGTTGCCCGAGGTCGCCCACGGACATCCGATCCGGGAGACGGTCGAGTGGATGCCGTCGTTCGACGCGTCCCTCTCGTTTTACCTGGATGGGCTGAGTTTGCTTTTTGCCCTTCTCGTCACGGGGATTGGCACGTTGATCGTGGTTTATGCGGGCGGCTATCTCGCTCATCACGATGACTTGGGGCGCTTCTACGTGCAGCTCCTGTCGTTCATGGGGGCGATGCTTGGGCTCGTCGTGGCGGACGACATCTATCTCTTCTTCATCTTTTTCGAGCTTACGAGCCTCACGTCCTATCTCCTGATCGGCTTTTACCACGAGGACGAGGATTCGCGGGTGGCGGCGCGGAAGGCGCTGGTGGTAACCGGCGGGGGCGGGCTCGCGCTTCTCGCCGGACTCCTTCTGCTGTCGCAGGTGACGGGCACGCTGGCGTTCAGTGAGATGCTTGGGATGGGCGCCACGGTGCAGGGCCATCCCTATTACCTCGCCATCTTTGTGCTGGTGTGTGCCGGGGCGTTCACCAAGTCGGCGCAGTTTCCCTTCCATTTCTGGCTGCCGGCGGCCATGGCGGGGCCTACGCCGGTGAGCGCGTATCTCCACTCGGCCACTATGGTAAAGGCCGGGGTCTTTCTGCTGGCGCGGTTGCATCCGGTGCTGGGGGGAACGGCTGTGTGGTCGGGGACGCTTGGCCTCGTCGGCGGCTTTACGATGGTGATGAGCGCCTGGCTGGCCCTCCGCTACACCGATCTGAAGCAGATTCTGGCCTATACGACGGTGATGGTGCTGGGGCTGCTCACGATGCTGTTGGGCCTGGGCACGACGGAGGCCATCACGGCCATGGTGACGTTCACGGTGGTCCACGCGCTGTATAAGGGCGGGCTCTTCATGGTGGCTGGGAGCCTCGACCACGAGACCGGGACGCGGAACGTGCGGGAGTTGGGAGGACTCCGAAATGCAATGCCGCTCACGATGGCCGGAGCGGTGCTCACGGGGCTCTCGATGGCGGGCATTCCGCCGCTGTTTGGGTTCATTGGCAAGGAGATCACTTATGAGGCGGCCCTGCACGCCGGGTCCTGGAGCACACTTCTGCTGGGGGCGAGCGTGCTGGCAAACGTGGCGCTCGTCGCCTCGGGCCTGGTGGTGGGACTAAAGCCCTTCATCGGCGAACAGACAGGGGCGTTCACGCGGGAGCCGCACGAGGCGCCGGTGACCATGTGGCTCGGGCCCGCTGTGCTTGGGCTTCTGGGGCTGTCGTTTGGGGTGTATCCGGCCTTCGTGGATCACAATCTGTTGCAGGCAGCGCAGGCTGGGATTCTCCAGGAGACGCACGAGCTGCATCTGGCTCTGTGGCACGGCATTACTCCGGCCCTGATGGCCAGTCTCGTCACGTTTGCTTTGGGCTTTGCCGTCTACGCGACGTGGGAGAGCGTGCAGGAGAGTGTGCCGATGAAGGGGTTCGGAACGGTGTTCGGGGCGGGCCCCGGGCGCGTCTTTGAGCGCGGGCTGTACGAGGTTGCCCAGTTTAGTCGGGGCATCACGCGCCTCTTCCAAAACGGACAGTTTCGCTGGTATCTGTTTGCTACCTTTACGGCCTTCATCATCCTCGTGGGCGGGGCCATTGGGACGGAGGCACAACTGGACTGGCCGGCCTTCGATGGGGACGTGAGGTATTACGAGGCTGCGCTGGCGGGATTGATCGTGCTCGCGTCTCTCGTGGCCGTGCGTACGCTGGATCGGTTCGTGGCCATTCTGGCGCTCAGCGTGGGGGGGTACGGCGTCGCCCTGATCTACCTGCTGTTCGGGGCGCCGGATCTTGCGATGACGCAGTTTGCCATCGAGACCCTCACACTCATTCTTCTGGTGATTGTCATTATTCACCTGCCCGGCATTCACGGGCGAGAGCCGCTCGGGGTGCGGCTGCGCGACGCGACGGTGGCGCTGGGCTGCGGGGCGCTGCTGACGCTTCTCATGAGCGTGATCGTGGATCTGCCCCTGGACCGGCGGATCAGCGATTTTCTCGCGCAGAATAGCTACACGGAGGCGCAGGGACACAACATTGTCAACGTCATTCTGGTCGACTTTCGGGGCGTGGACACGATGGGGGAAATTACGGTACTGGTTATTGCGGCTCTCGGGGTGTACGTCCTCATGCGGATGCCGCGGCAGAAGAGGGGGGAGGCGCCGATCGTGGAGGAAGAGGATCCCGTGGAGGTGCCGGGCGAGACGGGGGACAATGCGTGACGCGATTCCTGTTTGATCGGAGGCTTTCGTTCGATGATTTATTCCCTCATTTTGCGGGTGGCCAGTCGTTTATTGGTTCCCTTATTATTGCTCTTCTCGGCCTTCATGATGCGCCGGGGGCACAATTTGCCGGGTGGGGGCTTTGTGGGGGGACTGGTCGCGGCGAGTGCTTTTGTGCTGTATGCGCTGGCGGCCGGGGTGAAGGAGGCACGCACGGTGCTCCGGGTGGAGCCGCACACGCTGCTTGGGGTGGGGCTCGCCCTTGCCTACGGGGCCGGGGTGCTTGCGCTCCTCATGGGAAAGCCCTTTCTGACGGGGCTCTGGTGGGAGCCGCACGTGCCGGTTCTGGGTCACCTTCACATTGGATCCACGCTGATTTTCGATCTGGGTGTGATGTCGGTGGTGGTGGGGACCGTTTTGCTAATGGTGTTTTCGGTGGAGGACCAGTTGCCCGGACTGGTGGAGGAATGAGGTTGAAGGGGGGAAGGTTTGAAGATTGGAAGGTTGAAGGTGGGGCGGTTGAAGGTGGGACATTGAGGAAGAACGAGGCGAGGAGGGGGAAGAGGACCAGTGAGCTGTTTCCTTAGCAGTATGTTCGTCGTTATGGAATTGATTACGGCTGTCGTGTGCGGGGCGATGCTTGCCGCGAGCTTTTATCTGTTGATGCGGAGCAATCTATTGCGCTTCGTCATTGGGCTTATCATTCTCGGAAACGCCGTCAATCTGACCCTCTTCACGATGGGGCGGTTCACCCGTGCGGTACCACCTGTCATTCCCAAGGAGGCGGAGATGATTGAGGGCGCGTACGCCAATCCGCTGCCGCAGGCCCTCATTCTGACGGCCATCGTCATTAGCTTCGGTCTGCTGGCGTTTACGCTCGTGCTGGTCTACCGCAATTTTTCGGTCAATCGGACCATTGAGGCGGACGGGGTACAGGCGTCCGAGCCCGCCGAGCAGCCGGACGTACACGAGGAGACAAAACGCCTCGCGGCCTGACGGGGACCTGCATTGCTCTCTTCTACGCGTTTCCTACGGACGGTATGGACATCCTCCTCGTTCTGCCCATTATGGTGCCCGCCATTACGGGCATGCTGGCGCTGCTCGCCCGCAACTACCGGTCGGTGCAGCGGGGCATCAGTATGTTTGGCGCCCTCGTACTGATGGGGGCCGGGGGGGCGGTTGTGCATCAAGTGCATGCGCACGGCATCTTGGCGGTGCAGATGGGCAACTGGCCCGCTCCGTTCGGCATCACGCTGGTGGCCGACGAACTGAGTGCGGGGCTTCTGGGCGCGACGGGTCTCGTTGCCGTGGCCGTGGCCGTTTATGCGCTCGTCGGCATCGACGAAGCGCGGGAGCAATTTGGCTTTCACGTCCTGTTTCACCTGCTGCTGATGGGGATCAACGGGGCGTTTATCACGGGCGACCTCTTCAACATGTACGTCTGGTTCGAGGTGCTCCTGATTGCCTCGTTCGTCCTGCTGGTGCTGGGCAACGAACGGGAGCAGTTGGACGGCGCTGTGAAGTACGTCGGGATCAATCTCGTGGCGTCGGCCTCTTTCCTGCTGGCGATTGCCCTGCTCTATGGGTTGACCGGTACGCTGAACCTGGCCGATCTTTCGAGGAGCATGGCGCCGGTGCGGGACGCCGGGCTTGAGCCGGCCCTCGCGATGCTGTTTCTCGTGGGCTTCGGCATCAAGGCGGCGCTCTTTCCGCTCTACTACTGGCTCCCGGCCTCTTATCACACGCCGCCCGCGCCCATCGCGGCCATTTTTGCGGGCCTGCTGACGAAGGTCGGCATTTACTCGCTCCTCCGCATTTTTAGCCTGCTGTTTCCGGATCCGACCGGGTACACGCAGGCGGTGCTGCTGGTGGTGGCCGGAGCGACGATGCTCCTCGGCGTCTTCGGTGCGCTGGTACAGCGCCACGTGCTGCGCCTGCTGGCGTTTCTGGTCATCAGTGCGATGGGCTACGTGGTGATGGGGCTCGGCTTTTTCACGACGCTGGGACTGGCGGGGGCCGTCTTCTACGTGTTTCAGGACGTGCCGGTCAAGACGGCGCTCTTTCTCATCGGCGGGGTCATGCAGCGAGAGACCGGAACGAGTCGGCTCAGTGACATGGGGGGGCTCTATCAGCACCGTCCGCTATTGGCCACGGCCTTCATTGTGCCGGCCTTTTCGCTGGCGGGCTTTCCGCCGTTCCCGGGCTTCTGGGGCAAGCTGACGCTCGTGCAGGCGGGGCTGGAGCAAGAGCGGTGGGTTATCGTGGGGGTGGCGCTGCTGGTGGGGCTCCTTACGCTGCTGGTGGTGGCGCAGGTGTGGAGCCGGGCCTTCTGGCAGCACGAAGAACAGGAACTGCTAAGCACAGAGGCGTGGGGCGTTCGAACCCTCCTGAACGGCCCGGTCGTGGCGCTGGCGCTGGTGCTGTTTGCGGTCGGGTGCTACGCCGAGCCCGTCTTTGCCTTCGCGCACGATGCGGCCGTTCACCTTACGGATACGGGACCGTACGTGCAGGCGGTGCTGGGCGGATAGGAGATCTTGCGTATTTCGTATGTTGACTCACGTCAGGAAGTTATGGTTGCGACGCTCGTCCGACTCTTGTTGCTCACGCTCGTCTGGGTGGCGCTGCAGGGTACACTCAGCGTTGGAAACGTGGTTCTTGGGATGATTTTTGGCTGGGCCATCCTGCGGATCTCAGAGCCCCTCTTTGATCCGGAGGACCCCACCGAGTCTCGGCGGTTGAGCGAAGGCGTTCGTCCGCTGTCGCGGCTCTGGCGCGTGTTCGTTCTCCTTCTGGTCTTTCTCCGCGAACTGATCGTTTCAGCGCTGCAGGTGGCACGGTACACAATTCAGCCGACCCTGCAGATCAACCCTGCGATTGTCGAGTATCCCCTTGATGTGACGACCGGGCGGGAGATTACGACCCTTGCCAACCTCATTTCGCTGACGCCGGGGACCCTGAGCCTAGACGTGTCGCCGGACTGTCAGTGTCTCTACGTGCACGCCATCTCGGTGGATACGGAGGATGGCTCGGATGTCGTTGCCGACATCAAGGGCTCGCTCGAAAAGCACGTGAGCCGGGCGCTCGGTTCCCGTCGGGACGACGCCAAACACGCGTTCGCTCAGCCAGATTGATGGGAGAGATGCCTGCGTCCCATTGACGAATCGGCAGGTGGGAAGGGGAGAACGTAGGGGCGTGGATGCCGTGCTCGTCGACGCCTCTATTCTCACGGTTCGACCTGCCGATCCGGGAATGTGTTTCTGAGACCTGCCCTCGCGCACCGGTGAACTCGGTCCCGGGGATCTGAGTTTTCCTCTCTCGGAGACTGTGTTGTACATGCCTTCTGACGGATCGGTATGACGGTTCATCCGCTTGCACGATTGCTGCCGTCGTCGGTGTTTCTCCGAGGGCTCACCTACGACGAGACGGAGGCGGCCTTGTGGCGCGAATGGGTGTCTGACGAAGAGCAGGCGTGTATCGATTCGTTTGGGGCCGAAAAGCGGCGGCGGGAGTTTCTGGCAGGCCGGGCCGCCGCCCGGGACCTGCTGGCCGAGCGACTGGACACGACGCCTGCTCGCGTGCCGCTCCGGCGGGCCGCCGACGACGCGGTGGACGTGGAGGGGGCGGACTGGGACGTGTCCATCGCGCACTCCGGCCCGCACGCGATTGCGGCCTGTGCCCGGCACCCGATTGGGGCAGACCTGGATCACATCCAGCCGCGCGACTCGGCAATCGAACGGTTCCTGTTTGCTCCCGAAGACCGAGGCCTGGTTGACGCTCTCCCCTACGACGCCGACGCGGCCCTCGTTCTCTGCTGGACGCTGAAGGAAGCGGTGCTCAAAGCTCGGCGGTCCGGCTTCCGCACCTCGCCGAAGGACCTGCAGTTGACGGTACAGCCGGAGGCCCACTCGGCGCGGGTGGACGTGGAGGAGGGCAAGCGGTGGACCCTCTCCTATGCCCGTTTGGACGAGTACTGGGGCGCGGTGGCGGTGCCGGATGCCTGAACGGGGAAACCCCGGCGACGAGTGGGCAATTCAAAAGGTCCCGCTTCCTTCCATCACGTCCTCCCGCCATGCCGGTCACAAAGGAGCACATCGAGACGGCCAAAGTCCGCGCCCGAGACTATGGGGCCACCCGCTTGGTGATTTTTGGTAGCGGCGTGGACGACCCCGAGAACGCTCGCGACCTGGAGTGGGAGCGCATGCGGATTGGGTTGGCGGAGGCGCGTCCGGTGTTCGACCGCTTCCGCGAGCAGGTCGATCACTTTCTTGACGAGCTGGACGGGGACGGCGAGTAATCGATCGGTTCTCACGACCACCATTGCCGCAGGAGCCAGAGGCCGAGGGCCGTGCCGCCCAGTCCGGCGAGCAGGGGGATAAGGGTCGGCTCGGACAGGTCGTCTAGGTCCACGAGGCCACTCGTGCGCCCGACGTCGGCGATCTGCGGCACGTTGAGTCGGCCCTCCAGGGTTGGGGTCGTGGCGGCCTGGACGGCGGCCGCGGCCACGAGCTCGACGGGGAGGGGCCGCCCGTCCGGCTCGGCGTAACCGCCCGCTGCACTGCCCGGGATCCGCTCCAGCACGCCCGCGATGGTACGGGAGCC
>CAZSBW010000018.1:0-17961 GCA_964604815.1 uncultured Salinivenus sp.
ACCCGTGGGGCGCCGCCACACTCGAGTGGACCAACGTCGCGGCCATTCCCGGTCCCCATAACTTCACCCGAACGCCGCTCGTCACCCGAGGGCCGTACGATTTTCACCTCGCCGACGAGGTCTTCGGCGGCGGGGACGGTGAGCTCGACGGAAAGGGAGAAGTTCAGGTACCTGAGGCCGCCCCGTCGGCTCCCACCGAGAACGTCTCCTAACTGGACGCTCCTTCGCGTTCCCCTGCATTCTTTGTGATCGTTCGCTTCCCATGGCTACCGATACTGACACGGCTCCGGCACCTGCGACGACGGACGTTGGACACGACCATCATCCGTCCCACCTTGAGCACCACTTCGTCTCATCGGAACAGCAGTTCGATTCGGCGAAGTTGGGAATGTGGCTGTTCCTGATTACGGAGGTGCTGCTCTTCAGCGGCATGTTCGTAGCCTACGCCGTGTACCGGCAGTGGCACCCGGAGGCCTTTGTTGAGGCCAGTGCGACGCTCGACACCGTGCTCGGGACGATCAATACCATCGTCCTGCTAACCTCCTCGCTAACGGTGGCTCTTTCGATCCACTACATCCAGCACGATAAAGTCAAGCAGTGCGTTTACAACCTGGTGGCGACCGTCGGTCTGGCCGGGGCCTTTATGGTCATCAAGTATTTCGAGTACACGGCCAAATTTGAGCACGGGATTTTTCCCGGTGGGCTCTTTGATCCACATGGAACTCATTACAAGCACCTCGCCGACATTCCGTATACGTCCCAGTTTTTTAGCATCTACTTCGTCATGACGGGCATTCATGGCGCACACGTGCTCATCGGAATGGGCGTTATTTCGTGGGTCGCGTATTACGCCTGGAAAGGCAGCTTCAGCAGCGAGTACTACACGCACATTGAACTGTCGGGATTGTACTGGCACCTGGTCGACATCGTCTGGATTTTCCTCTTCCCGATGCTGTACTTGATTACTTGATTTAGACTATTGACCGCTGGGAGAGATTGCCTTCTGTGAACTCCTGATCCTGTAGTTTTATGTCTGACGACGGTCACCATCACGTTCTTCATAAGCCTACCCTCTTCAAGGTCTTCGGGGCGCTCATCGTTCTCACGCTTCTCACGGTTGGAGCAGCCGAGGTGTCGCTCGGCTCTACGCTCGTGGAGGTCACTGTTGCGTTGGCCATTGCGACAGTCAAGGCGGCGCTCGTGGTGCTCTTCTTCATGGCCCTGAAGTACGACAATCCGGTCAACGGCCTGACCTTTACGGTCGGGATTATCATGGTGATCGTGTTCATCACGTTCACCCTATTTGATACCGCGTTTCGGGGCGACCTCGGCAACGTGACCCCTCAAACCGTTCAGGAGATTGAGCGGGAACAGGAGGAGGCGCAGAAGCAGCAGGAGCAGCTCTCCCCCGAGGATTTGCGGGTGGCGCCGGCCGATTATCCCGACAAACAGGGGGCGGGAGGCTCCCCCTCGGGCAGCGGATCGGATGGACAATAGGGGGGGCCGCTTTGGCGGATGAAGCGGCGTGTCTGCCAACTCCATTGAGCGAACAATGAACGTTCGATGTAGTTGAGATACAAAACCGCTTCCAGAAAGCAAATAACCCCAATCGAGGCCCATGTCTCCCCTTTTTTTCGTGCTTATCGGGCCGATTTTGGTATTTCTCCTGATCTGGGTCGGGGCGACCGTCTACCGACTTTATTATCCGGAACGTCCCCTTCCGTTTGAGGAGGATTCCGTTGTGCAGCGGGAACGGGCGACGATCGAAGGAGAAAGCATACCTGTGGGGGTCCGGGAGATCCGGGCAGACCAGCGCCGCGAGCGTCGTCAAGAAGACGTGACGGTTTACAACTACGCCTGGGGCAGATCCGAAGGCGTTCCCGACGAATGGCGCGAAGATCTCTGGCGTCGCCGCAATTAGTGTCGGCCCGCTAGTTTGCCGATTCGTTCCTGTTTTCTACCACGCGTTGTAAAAAGGACGCGATGGCCTCGGTCGCCCGCGACTGAGCATCTGACGACGCGTCTGCCTCTTTCCCTATCGGCGTGTCTACGGCCTTTGCAATGTGGCAGGGGACGCCGTGTTGGGCAGCCACGTAAGCAACGGGGTAGCCGGTTTCGTCGCGCACGTCTGCGAGGCGTTCCCAGTAGCTTCGCTCGTCGGCTCCCTCCGTGACGTGATCTTGGTTCACTCGGTGATCCTGGCTCACTTGGTGATCCTGGCTCACTTGGTGATCCTGGCTCACGAGGGTGCCCTCAGTCGGCAGGTCGAACGGGCAGTCTAGCGGCATGCGTGGATACGTGGGCGCGTCGAGCTCCACGCGGTCCCCTTCCAGCACAAACGAAGCCCCGATCATCGTTCCGGCGTCGAGCTCCTCGTTTAGGGCCGTACAGGTCCCCGTGTGAAGGAGCACGTCCGGATCGTGAGAGCGCAGCAGACGCTCGGTGGCGAGGGTGGCTTTGATTTTTCCCTTGCCCGTAACCGCAACGAGGAAGGTCTCCGTTTGGAGCGGAGCATCCTCCTCCAGGGCCTCAGTCCGTGCGTTGGTATGCTGGCGGATGAAGGGGGCGGCTTCGTTGGTCGTCGTGAAGACAATTCCAAGCATCGAACACCCGGGGTTGTGGAAGGTATGATAGGCGGCGCTAATGAAGGGTCCCTCACAATCAAGCAAACGGCTCACTGAAAATCCACGAATCGCATGACGGTTACTGAGCATTTGGATCGGGCATCGGAGCCGCTCATCTCATACGAGATTATTCCACCGAAGCGAGGAGGGTCTGCCGATCAGATCCTTCGCGTCGTCGAGGAGTTGATGCCGTTCAATCCCCCCTTCATCGACGTGACGAGCCACTCGGCGGAGGTGTCCTACGAAAAGCAGGACGACGGGACGTGGCAGCGGTGCGTGAAGCGGAAGCGGCCCGGCACGATTGGGCTCTGTGCGGCCATTGAGGCGCGATTCGACATCGACACGGTCCCGCACCTCCTCTGTCGCGGCTTTACGCGAGAGGAGACCGAGGACGCCCTCATTGAGCTTAACTACCTGGGCATCGACAACGTCCTCGCCATTCGGGGCGACGACACCGGGTACGAAAAGTCTATTCAGGAGAACCGCTCCCGCAACGAGTACGCCGTCGATCTCGTGCGCCAGATCGACAACATGAACGACGGAGAATATCTTGAAGACCTGATCGAGGCGGAGCCCACGGACTTCTGTATCGGGGTGGGCGGCTATCCCGAAACCCACTTCGAGGCGCCGAATCTGACGTGGGACATCATGCGCCTCAAGCAGAAAGTGGAGGCCGGGGCCGATTACGTCGTCACCCAGATGTTCTTCGACAACGAGTACTTCTTCAACTTCGTGGAGCAGTGCCGGGACGTGGGCATCGACGTGCCCATCATTCCGGGCGTCAAGATTCTGAAGCGAAAGAGCCACCTTCGCCTCCTGCCGAAGTACTTCCACACGGAAATTCCGGAGGAACTCGCCGCCGAGGTGGATGCCGCCGACCCCGACGACGTTGAGGACATCGGGGTCGAGTGGGCCATCCAGCAGACAGAGGAGCTTATGAACGCAGGTGTTCCCTGCATCCATTTCTACATCATGTCCAGCGCAGAGACCGTGAAGAAGGTGGTGGCGCCGCTGCGTGAGATGGCGTAGGGGAGCGGCGCTATTCGGCGTGGTCGTTTCTGTGCAAGCTGGAATTGCGACAAGGAACCCGTTCCGAAATAAAAAATGGGCTCAGTCTGCCGCGCGGCAAGACTGAGCCCCTTTCTGTGTCGAGAGAGTTGATTATCGATGCGCGTCTTTGTCCCGGCTTCGGAGCTTCGATTTGTACTTCTCCAGCTGCCGGCGCAGGTGATCGACGCACAGGTTGATGGCCTCTTCGTGGGTACTCGCACTGTCTTCGGCCGAGAGTTGCTTCTGGTAGACGTTGATGGTAATCGCGGCCGTCTTGTTCGAAGCCGGGGAATTGTCTTCCCCGAGAATGACGTGGGCATCGATGATGTTGTCGAAATACTGTTCGAGCTTGCCCGTTCGCTCCTCGGCATATTGGCGCACCCGATCGCTAACGTCAACGTGGCGGGTCGTAATCTGGGTTTGAAAAGCCATGGGTCTGTCCGAATTGGTTGAGGGTGATGAGGGTGCGAAGAAAGCGGATCCGCGAAGAGCGGACTCTCTCTCATTCCCGCCCGCGGTCAGATGTTTCGAAACGATTATGCAGGTGAGGCGCTCCCTTGCCAGTAGGCGTTACGGGGACGAATCCGATGAGAGCACGGCGTCGAGGTACCGGTCTTCGAGACTCCGCATGGTCTTTTGCCCCGACTCCGTACTGTCCTCGTAGCCGAGCAGGTGAAGCACCCCGTGGACGACGTAGCGATAGGCTTCTCGATCGAACGAGGTGTCGAACTCTCCGTGGCGTTCGGCCGCGGTGTCGAGGTCCACGTACACTTCCCCCTCCGCGATCGGAGAATCTGTGTCAGGATCGGCCTCGCGCAGGGAAAAGGAGAGAACGTCGGTGTTGTAGTCGTGGTCGAGATAGGTCCGATTGAGGTGTCGCACCGTTTCGTGGTCGGAGAGAACGATGCTCACGTGCACCAGCGTTCCGTCCTCGGCGTCTATCACGTGTCCGATGAGACGCTCGATCGTGTTCTCGTTCAGGCCGAGAGAGGAATGGTCGTGTTCAATCGAGAGCGCCTTGGGATACGCGTGGTTCACAAGAGACGAGGTCCCTGAATGAAAAGAGGCACCGAATGGCTGCCGCGAGAGGGGGGCTTCGCACGACGACTCTGGACGAGAAAACAGTCCGTACGGGGACGTGACAGACAGCTCTTCAATTGGCAGGAGACGGGTCTACCTCCGCCGTCGGGTCGAGCTCAGAAGGATCAATGTCATGCGTCGAGTCGCCCGACGCGGAGGCCTGCTCGTCCGCTGGCTCCTCCTCGTCGGTTGCGATGACGTTCAGTGCGTGAAGGCCCTTCGGCCCGTCGTTCATTTCAAACTTCACGTGTTGTCCCGTCTTGAGGGTTTTGAAGTCGTCGTCCGAGGTGATGTTCGAATAGTGGACGAACACATCCTCTCCGTCTTCGGGGTGATTGATGAAACCGTATCCTTTCTTGGCGTCAAACCACTTGACCGTGCTGTGCTGCATGACGTGCGTCGATGGGTCTGCTCGTTCAGAAGTGATCGTTTTTCATTGAGGCTCGGGGGGACCGCTCTCATTCACGGCTGAGAGGTTGACGATGCAGACATGCGAACCACACATACCTCAACTCCGGAAGGCTGCATCAGGAAATCGAGGGAGCACTACATGCATGATTCATCTGTATAAAATATAGATTCGGATAAAGGGCCTGTCAAGCAAATAGGGCGATTACACGTCAGAGATTCGAGATCTCCTCCCTGCTAGCGCCGCTAAGGACAAGCTCGCTTGCCAAGGTCATTTGAGCGCCATTTTGCAACGTCGCCCCCTGTTGTCGCGGCGACACGTCAATCCACCAAACAGCCTCTGACGATTGGCCGACGAGGTGCTATTCGTTCGGCGAACCGGGGGGAGGACTGCTTCCGCCGGGGCCGCCCGGGAGCGCCGGCTGCATTCCCTCCCCGGACGTGTCCTGGCTCAATCCGTATGCACGTCGAATGCGAGACGGTACTCGGTACGGGGCATCGGCGAGCACCGCCTCCAGTTTCTTGTCGAAGGCGTTGATGGCCTCGCCGCGTTCCGCATCCCTGAGTCCTTTCCGGACCCGTCCCGCAAGGAGGAGCGCTCGACTAAATTGTCGCTTCGAGCTTGCCGTCCGGACCTCGCTGAACACGGTGGGCTGTGCTTCTTGAAGCACGTCGGCGAGCTTCTTCGTGTCCCCGATGGCACGGTAAGCGCGTGCGGTGTACATGAGGGTCTGCGTATCTCCCGGAACGACGGAGAAGGGAACAGACGCCGTAAAGTCGGTCAACATCTGGCGGGCTTTTTCCGAGTGTCCCTTGTTCGCCAGTTGCTCGGCGGTATGAGCGAAATGGAGCCGGTAGCCGTCGACCATCCGCCGGGCATTCTCGTTGTAGTAGGCGGTGGAATCGCTGAGATTCTTAAATTTGAACTTCGAGAGGCGCTCGTCGGTCACCCCCGGAATGACGCGGCCGAGCACCTGTTCGTGCCGGATCGGCAGCACGCGGTAGGCTTGGCCTTCGAGTTGGAAGTAGTTCTGAAGGTTGAGTTGCCCCGAGCGCGCCACCGTAACGGCGAAGTAGATGGGCCGCTCCCACTCGTTGCGGGCATTGGTCCGGAGCACGTTATAGACCGCTAGGTCGGCTACCTGCAAGATGCGGCGGTTTTCTCCGACCGGGCGGCCCTTCAGCTTCCACGTCATCGGGCTTTCGAGCGCGCTCGTGTCGGTTTCGGAGGGGGAGAGGTACGACTTGAGCCGTGGTTGAAGCGTCTTGGTCTGAACGGGAAGTTTGACCTTCTGAGGCTTCCATCCCCGTCGTAGAATGGATCGGTAGGATTTCTGAATTTCCCCGGCGGATCTCGAAAATGGCAGAGCGGCGGATTCGTAGGTGGCGTGGTCCTTCAGTTGCCGGATGTACCAGGATGTATTGAGCAGGGACAAGTTGACCACCCGGACATCTGTACGGAAGCCCTCAACCTCCTGCATGTACCAGAGCGGATAGGTGTCATTATCTCCGTTGGTGAAGATGATGGCGTCCTCGGCGACGCTACTCAACATGTTGTGGGCATAGTCGTGGGCCACGTAGTTCTTCGACCGGTCGTGGTCGCCGTAGTTTTCCATTGTCATCCAGCCGGGAACGGCCAGAAAGACGAGAAGGCCGGTTCCGAGAAGAGGAAGGGCCTGCGACAGAGACGCCACGCTGTCCTTGATGGACTCGTAGACCATTTGGAGAATACCGCCCGCCCCGATGCCAATCCAGAGACTGAAGGCGAGGAAGCTTCCGACGTAGGAGTAGTCCCGCTCGCGCGGCTGCATCGGCGATTGATTGAGATAGAGGATAATGCCGATGCCCGTCACGAAAAACAGCACGAATACGCTAAATGCGCGCCGCCAGTCGCGACTAAAGTGATAGAAGGCACCGAAGAGCCCGAGGAGAAGCGGAAGCGCGAAGTACACGTTGCGGGCCTCGTTTTCGCTGGGCGTGGACGCGGTCTGCTCCGACTTGGAGGCGGGATCGAGGCCGGGGATGCCCGTGGTCCAGGACGCGCCCTGTTCGTCGCTCGTGCGCCCCACGAAGTTCCAGAAGAAGTACCGCATGTACATGTACCCGATCTGGTAATCGACGAAGAAGCTCAGATCGGAGTCGTAGCGCTCGTAGACGTTCCAGTGCTGGGGCTTGCTGGAGTGGCGGCGGGGAAAGAGCTTTTCCTCCCCGTCTCGCCTGTTGACCCGGCCGGTTTCATCGTTGAAGCTGACCCCACTCAAGAGCGGGGTGTTGCCGTATTGCTCCCGCTCGAGGTAATCGATGAGCCGCTCGATGTTGTCCGGGTCGTTCATGTCGATGGAGGGCTCGGTGGCACTCCGCACGAAGACAAGTGTGTACGACCCGTAGCCGATGAGGATGACTGCCAGGCACATGAGAGCCAGATTGGCCCGCGGCATGCGTCGTTTGTGAGTGGTGTAGATTCCATAACTCACGAGGCCCACGATGCCGACGGCGGCAATGAACGGCGCCCCGGTCGCGTCAAAAATCTTGGGAAGCCCTTTAACGAGTCCCGGATAGATGGCCAGGAAAATCGCGGCGGCAACCCCCCCGGCGAGCACGATGCGACCCCATCGTTGCTGTGACGTCCATTCGGGCCGGTCGAATTCCGTGAAGAAGATGATGAGGACGACGAAGAAGAAAGCCAGCAGGCTCAGCAGGTGTACCCCGATGGCCATGCCGAAGAGCGCGGCAATGAGGACGAGGTACCGATTGGCGTCGAGTTGAAAGAGGTGGCTGGCCTTGCCTTTGAGGAGGGCTTCCTCTTTCCGAGCGGCTTCGCTCCATCGCAGAACGAGCCACACGACGAGGGCGGTGAAGAAGGTGGAGAGGGCATATACCTCGGCGATTCCGGCGTTGAACCAGAAGGAATCGGTGGCGGCGTAGGTGAGCGCCCCAATGACCCCGCTGGCGAGAGCAATGATGTACTGACTGGTGTTCACCTCACTCCAGTCGTCCTGCCACCGACGCACGAGGCGCACGATGATGAGGTGTGTGAGCATCACGGTTCCGGCGCTGGCGAGCACCGAGATGGTGTTTACGGCGAGGGCCACTGTTTCCTGCGAGGGCGCGAACATCGAGAAGACCCGTCCCAGCAAGAGGTAAAAGGGCGCCCCCGGCGGATGCATCACCTGAAGCTTGAAGGCACTCGCGATCCGTTCGCCCGGGTCCCAGAACGAGACCGTCGGGGCCATGGTCGAGACGTACAGGGCCAGGGCCCAAAGAAAAACAAAACCAGCCGTGAGGCGGTCAATCCACTTCCGATTCATTCCGTGGCGAGTTTATGCGTAGTTCTGAAGAAGGAAGAGGCACAGGAAAAAGCCAACGGGCCGTCCCCGTGGAATATTACATTACCAGTCCTTTCGCGTCACGTCGATCAAGGACTGAATCGTGTTCATTTTCATCTCCCCGTAGTTCATCGCGAACGCCAGTTCCCCGTTTTTGTGGAAAATCCAGGTGGAGGGAATCCAGGTGACGGGATGCGTGAGAAAGGATCGTCGGCGGTTCGACTCAATTCCACTGGGGCCGAGATCGGGCTGCGTGACCTCTGTCACGCGATCGGGAAGGTTGTGCTCCTCCAGGACGGAGGCCCCCTTCTCGTCGTGATTCCAGACCGTGACGAACGTGAACGTGACGTTTGGATTGTCGGCGACGAGGTCCGACCAGCCGTTTTTGAGTTCACGCTTCGAGTTGGGGCACCAGGGGGCCCAGAAGTGCACCACGTGAAGGCCGTCCTGCTGGATGAGGGTCTGGACGTATTCTTCGGCCTCGGTGGTGGGCGCAACGGCGGTTGCCGGGGTGGGATTGGTTACGCTGGCTTGTTTGGTGACGACCGTGCTACTGTCCGCGTTGCTCTCGGCATCTAAATTAAGGCTGCCGGCCTCACAGTTCTCGCTCGTTTCCTGTGCGTGGACGGGAAGGGCAACGAACAAACCGAGGGCAACGAGCAACGTCCAACGTGGCTTCACGGGAGCGAGGGACCTATGCGTGGTTTTGTGAAAAGACCTGCAGGGGAAACTGCGCGCGACTCTTTTCAATCAGCGCCGTGAACGATGACAACGCATTCTCCCCGCAGCTTCTCGTATGCGGCAAAGTACGACCGCACCTCACTGAGCGTTCCACGCTCGATTTCTTCAAATTTCTTTGTGAGTTCCCGGGCCACGGCGGCCGTGCGGTCGGGCCCGAGGTGTTCGATGAGGTCGTCGAGGGTGCGGAGAAGCCGGTAGGGGGCCTCGTAGAGGACCAGGGTGCGGGGGTCAGTTGACAGTTCGGCGAGACGGGTCTGACGTCCTTTCTTCTTGGGAAGAAATCCCTCGAAGACGAACCGATCGCTGGGAAGGCCGCTTGCTGTGAGGGCCGGGATGAGGGCGGTGGGGCCGGGCAGGGCTTTCACCTCGATTTCTTCCTCCCAGCAGGCCCGCGTAAGGTAGAAACCCGGATCGGAAATGCCCGGCGCCCCGGCGTCGCTGATGAGCCCGACGTCGCGACCGGCGCGCATCCGGGTCAAGAGCTCCGGCGTCTTTTCGCGCTCGTTGTGGTCGTGGTAACTCGTCGTTGGGGTGTCAATGTCGTAGTGGTCTAGCAGGACGCCTGACCTGCGCGTGTCCTCGCAGGCGATAAGGTCGACCTCGCGAAGCGTGCGTACGGCCCGATAGGTGATGTCTTCAAGATTGCCGATGGGGGTAGGGATGAGATACAGCACGGGAAAGCGCGGGTCGGATCAGGGGGACGCCCTCCCTCTTCTCTGACCGAGGGGATGAATGTGGTAGAGGAGAAGAGCGGACGGGCAGGAACGCGAAACGCGAAGAGGTTTTCAGGGCTCCTCCGAGGTGAGCCACGTCCAGAGACGGTCTCTGAGGGGCGGGGTGGCCCCGAGGTCGAGCACCACGTACAGGATGAGCCACAGGCCCACCCCGGACATGAGGGCATTGGCGATCCACATGCCCAGCCAGGGCGGGAAGAAGCCGCGCTCGGAGAGCTTTTCTCCCTGAACGAGGCTAATCCAGTAAAACATGAAGATGCCGAGGGCGATGGCCCCGATGGTGGCCAGGCCGCCTCGGCGCAGGGCCAGTCCCATTGGGGCGCCAATGATCATGAAGATGAAGCAGGCGAGGGCGATCGAGAACTTCTTGTGGATCTCAACCTGATACCCGCGGAGACGCTTGCTTCGCCACTTCACGTCGCGACGGGCGTCCTGAATCTGAGAGTGCACCGAGCGGGCCTTCCGCGCCCCCACCGAAAGGGTCGTGCGTTGCTCGGAAGGGGGGAGCCCCGTCAAGGCAAAGAATCTTCGGTCCGCAGAAGTTGCGGACGGGGACGCCGCCCATGCCGTATCGGGAGAAGAGCCGAGCTGCTGAGACCTTGAGGAGTCGGGAAACAGGTCCCGCTTGGCGCTTTGAAGCAGGTCTTCGTAATCCGACTCCAGATCCTCCTGGAGGGAGTCGGTCTGTGCAAAAAGACCGGTTATGGGAAGCGTGCGCGTCGAGCGGGACCGGCTGTCGGAGTTTGAGCGTCTGAACACCGCGTCCGACAGGTTGAAGTGAATGATGTGTCGCTCAAACTGAAGCTTTTCGTAGCGGGGATCGGGGCTGCCCGGGGACGGCGAAAGGGGGCGGTGCATCTCCCCATTTTTGAGAATGAGCGTGAGGCGGGCCCCGCCGCTCGCCGTCTCAATGCGCCCCCGTTCGGCCTTGATCACAGCTTGCTGCTCGCGGCCCGCCGTGTAGTCGTAGATCGTCACGTCGAGGAGTTTGTTGGAGCCGGCCGGTCGGTCCTGCACCAGAATGCTGTAATCCTCGATTTCGTCGTAAAACACCCCCGGCTGGAGCTCAAAACCGGGCCGCTTGCTGCGAATGTCGCTCCAGAGCTGCCGCGCTCGAAAGTTCGCCTCCGGCAGCATGACGTTGTTGAAGTAGAGCAGTCCCCCGCACACGACGAGCGCCGCCACCAGCGCCGGCCACACGATCTCCCCGAATGAGATGCCTGTGCTCTTGATGACCGTGTAGTACTGCGACTCGGCGAGGTCGCCAAACGCCATGAGGGCCGCCAACAGCACGGACATCGGCACGGCCAGCACCACCATGTACGCCAGATTGTACGCGATCAGTTCAATGATGACCAGCACAGGGATGCCCTTTCCGGCAATTTCGGGCAGCCACCGGATCAAAAACTGCATAAGGAGCAGAAACATCAGAATGCCCAGCCAGCCGAAGAAGGGACCGGGCAAGCGGCGCAGAATGAGCCAGTGGAGGCGACGAAGCATGACGGCAGAATTCGAGAGGGAGGATCGCCGGGCGGATTGGACGTTCATGGGACGGGGCGAGTCCCCCTGATGCGAGTTCCGTTGAGCGAAGGCTCGGGGAAAACGGACAGGCCAGCCCGAACGGCAGAGGCGGGCGGGATGTTACCCGCTTCTTGCTGGGGAGCCCTTATTTTTTTGTCCAAACGGCACGCGAAGACCGCAGGTTCACCGAGAACCGGATGGATCTTTCCCGGCTGACGCCAATTGAGGGGATGCCTTTTGTCGTTGATACCGTCGACTCCATCTGCACTCCATGCACGTTGAGGCCTTTACGTTCAGTCCCTTCATGACCAACTGTTATCTCTGCCATGACGAGGGGGAAGCTGTCCTCGTTGACGCGAGCTGTGTCACCGACGAGGAGCGGCAAACGGTGCTCGCCGTCATTGACGAGTACGATCTCGACGTTCGTCATCTGCTCCTGACCCACGCGCACGTCGATCACATCTTTGGGTGCCGGTTTTTTGAGGACCACTTCGACATGCGCTTCAAGGCGCACGAGGCCGCCGTGCCGTTTATCGAGCGGGCCGAGGAGCAAGCCACTGCCTTCGGGGTGGAAGTGGATCCCCCCTCCGTGCCGACCACGTTTCTCGACGAGGAGGACACGATCTCCTTTGGCGACGTGACGCTGGAGATTCTGTACACCCCCGGCCACTCGCCCGATTCGATCTCGTTCGTTCACCGGCCGAGCGAACAGGCCCTCACCGGCGACGTGCTCTTTCAGAACTCCATCGGGCGCACGCAGGGCCTGCCGGAGACCTCTCGGTCGCAGCTTTTCGCCTCAATCACCGACAAGCTTCTTCCCCTCGGCAGCGACGTCACAATCTATCCCGGCCACGGTCCCGAGACGACCATCGGACGCGAGCGCAAACAGAATCCGTTCGTGAAGGAGGCACTGGGAGAATCGGGGGGAGGCCAGATGCGATCTATGCGCTCATGAGGGCAGCCTCGTCCTGCACGTCCTCGTAATACCGTTCGTACATGGGCACGACTCGGTCAATGTCGAAGGTGTCGATGGCCCGCTGCCGGGCGGCCTCGGACATGCGGGTGTGAAGGTCCTGGTCCTGAAGCAGGGCACGCGTGCGATTCGTAAAGGCATCCACATCGTTCAGGGGGCAGAGAAACCCGGTCTCGCCGTCGTTGACGAGTTCGGGTAGTCCCCCGACGTCGCTCACCACTGTGGGGACCTGGCAGGCCATGGCCTCCAGCGCCGCCAGACCAAAGGTCTCCGATCCGCTCGGCATCAAGAACACGTCGGCAATCGACAGGATCTCTTCGATGGGATCCTGTTTTCCGAGGAACCGGATGTCGTCGTAGACGCCGAGGTCGCGGGCCTTACGTTCCGTAGGAACGCGTTGCGGCCCGTCGCCCACGAGCAGAAGCTTGACGTTGGACTGACTGTCCTGAACGCGGTGGAAGATCTCGACGACCTGTTCGGTATTTTTGACCTCACGGAAGTTGGAGACGTGCACGATCACCTTTTCGCCGTTCGGGCAGAGGGCCTGCTTGAAGTGCTCTTTGTCTTGGCGGTAGAAGCGGTCGGTATCGATGAAGTTGGGAATGACTTCTATGCCGTTGTGGACCTCGAAGTGATCGAACGTTTCCTGGCGGAGGTAGTCGGAGACGGCGGTCACCCCGTCCGACTCGTTGATTGACCACGTGACGACGGGGGCGAAAGAGGGATCCTGGCCGATAAGTGTGATGTCGGTGCCGTGGAGCGTAGTGACCACGGGGAGGGAATGGCCCTCGCTCGCCAGGGTTTGGCGAGCCATCACGGCGCTCGTGGCGTGTGGAATGGCGTAATGCACGTGCATCAGGTCCAGCCCCGCGTGCTTGGCGATGTCCACCATCTTGCTGGTGAGCGACAGCGTGTACGGCGGCGACTCGAAGAGGGGATAGCTCTGCACGTTAACTTCGTGGAAGAAGATATTGCCGGCCACGTGGGAGAGCCGGAAGGGAAGAGACGAGGAGATGAAGTGAATCTCGTGGCCGCGCTCGGCGAGATCTTTTCCCAGTTCGGTTGCGACGACGCCGCTCCCGCCGTAGGTTGGATAACACGTAA
Source organism: uncultured Salinivenus sp. (assembly GCA_964604815.1). Lineage (GTDB taxonomy): Bacteria > Bacteroidota > Rhodothermia > Rhodothermales > Salinibacteraceae > Salinibacter. Next base: position 13,562 of record CAZSBW010000018.1, read on the forward strand.
TGCCGATCTTCATAGAGTACCAGACGACAATTCGGGGCCGGTAAAAATGGGGGCACAAGTACCGATTGGCTCAACTCACCAGCAAAACGCAAGTTGCACGGGACACGGTCGATTGAAAGGGGTTTGACCTGCCGTCCGACAGGAATTGTAACGACGACGAAAGAATTGCGAGCGGTTGGATTATGGCTGAGTCGACACTTGGGGTTCTCCTCTTTCCGGGCGTCGAGGAGTTGGATTTTGCCGGCCCGTGGGAGCTATTTGGGCTTTGGCGCAAGCACGGAACGGGGCCGCGCTGCGTAACGATTGGGACGGACGCCGACGGCGTTCGGGCGCGGCACGGCCTCCGGGTCGTTCCGGACGTGGGGATGAGTGCGGCCCCGTCGCTCACGTACCTGCTCGTGCCCGGCGGACCGGGCGCCGAGCGGGCGGCGCGCGATACGGCCGTGCGACGATTCGTGGCCCGGCAGGCCGAGTCGGTCGCAGCCGTGCTCTCGGTGTGCACGGGGGTTCGGGTGTTACACGCCGCGGGCCTGCTCGACGAGCGTCGCGTGACGACGCATCACACGGCCCTCGACGACGTACGGGGCTGGAGCGACGTCACGGCGGTTGAGGAGCGGTACGTGCGCGACGGGGCGCTGTGGACGGCCGCCGGCATCTCGGCGGGACTCGACATGGCGCTGGCGTTCATCGCGGCGGAGGCGGGGACGAAAACCGCGGCGCGCGTTCGGCGAGCGGCCGAGTATTTTCCGGACGGGTACGGGGATGGAGACGGAACCGCAGAGGCGACGCCCGATGCGTAGGAAGGGTATCCGAAGTGCAAAGAGAGCGAGTGGCCGTTACTTCTCCGAATGTACGAGCGTCTGTTTCTACGTACTTTTTCGGTCCGACCAATTTCGGGCGGCGGTGCTTGCGATCCATAGGAGAACGGAGAACTGTGCTTCCGTCGGGCGACGGCTGCGAGACGCCTTTATGGATCGGCAGACCCGTCCCTCTTACCCCCCCCGAAGCGCCGGCGCCCAGATTGGTCGTCATACATTTGTATTTCGGCTCCTCCGAGCCATTCACTTGCACGTTTTTCTTGACAATCCACCACGTTGACATGATCAGTAAACGAATACGCGTCGCCTTTTTTTCGCTTCTCGCTGGATTGATTTTGTTCGGGACGGCCCTTCCCGCGCAGGCTCAACTGGGGGTTGCAGGGGGGCTCAACTTCGAATCCATCGACGACATCCAGACCGGTCAGAATAACGCGCAGGCAAATTTTGAGAGTTCTACGGGATACCACGTCGGACTCGTTTACGAGTTCAGCCTCGGTCCCGTGAACGTCCGCCCGGGATTTCTCTATCGCCGCGTTGGGGAGTTCGACCTTTCAGAAATTCCAGGGGACCTCGAAAAGGCGAGGTACACCGTTTCGGCGTGGGAGGTCCCACTCGATCTCCGAATTTCGCTTTTCCCGACGCCGATCTTGAGCCCATACATTCTCGGGGGGCCGAAGGCGACCATTCCTCGGGGGGAAGATGACTTTGATAAATCCGTCAAGGACTTGTCTTACACGCTCAACGTCGGCATCGGGGCGCAGATCTCCGTTCCGGCAACGTCGCTCCGCATACAGCCTGAGCTCCGATACGAGTTTGGGGCAACCGGCTTTATCGAGGAGAAAAGGGTGGAACTGCCAGGGGAAAACGAAGGCACTGTGAGCTTTACGCCGCAGGACAGTCCGAGCTTTAGCGCCTTCTCGGCCCGCTTGAATGTGTTGTTTTAGGAACCCGTTTTGAAGCCAACGTCAGGGGGAAGACTGAACGCCCGCCGCTCAAGAGAGAACGAGCGGCGGGCGTTTTTCGTGGTGGGGCTCGGTTCGGTCGAGGGCACACGTTCGTGAAGAAGTTCAGGAAGACCCGGGGGTGCTCGGGCTGTGCCCAGTCTCGCGAGATGGTACTTGGGCGCTGCTCGGGTTGGGGGGGCAAACCCGACGGACCGGATTGGTCCAGGACGAGTATTGTTCGTTGGGCTCGCGTCCGTTAGGAAATTTCCTCGTAGAACCGGAAGCGGCGTTCGTCGACCCGATAGTTCCATCCCGGTTGCACAAACTGCTGCTGGTTGGCCCAGTACGGGTGATCCCGCCCTCTCATCGAGCGCTGGCTGTAAAAGTGTCGCGTCTCGATGGGGAACGGCCGGTATGCGGAATCGGCGTTGCGCACGTAATGCGCAATCCAGAGGGCCTGCTGCCAGGAAGGGAGTCGGTGCTCGGGGGTCAAACGCAGATAAAACGACCGCTTTGACGAGCCGGGATTGAAGGCACTGAACTGATACGGGTCGAGAACGACGTCTTTGTAACTCGTTTGCCCGCGGTACCCGGTTTCGACGCGATTGCGCACGACCCAGGCCACCAGCTCTTGCTCGTGGGAGAGTTTGGTTTCCGAGTAAATGGCGCGGGCGAGCCAGAGCGTGCTTTCTTTAATGGTTCCTGGTACGGCCCGAGGAGAATCGAGGGAGGGCTGGGGGGAGCCGTACGCGGCCCTCAGTAATTTCATTTCGGCATCCTTTGGGGCCGATTGGGAAGGGGCTTCCGGGTCGGAGAGAAAGGCTGTCGAGACCTCCTCGTGAGATGGAATCCCAGGGGTAACCTTGGCAGCTGAGAGAAACAAAGTCCCAATACAAACCCAGAGAAGCAGAGCACGCCTGGTCATGATAAGTCAGCTGTTGTGAGTAGCCAGCGAGGGAGGAGAGAAGTACTTGGTTGATCTGAGGTCTATGCACAGTAGGGTAAATAACTGACACCGGTCTACTCCGCCTCCCCACACGAAGTTTCCGCACGTCTATTCGCCGTAAACCACTGATATTCATAAATTTAAATCGTTATTCTTATTAATTCACGTTCGTTTGCACACGTATTTATTCTAGGTTTATATTCTCTTGATTTGTTCTCTGCACGTCTTCTCGTGTAGTATTTTTGGTGGGAATATTTGAAGCGCTTCCATGAATCATCCGTTATGATTTGTTGTGTCGTCTCTTCAAATTTTGGCTGATGAAAACATCCCTTGTGTCGATGACGCGTTCGAAAAGTTCGGTTCCATCGAACGCCGTGCGGGGCGAGACATAGGGCCGGAAGCGGTGCAGGACGTAGACGTTCTTCTGGTGCGCAGTGTCACCCACGTGGGGGCGGCGCTTCTAAACGGAAGTTCGGTGCGCTTCGTGGGATCGGCTACGATTGGAACGGATCACGTGGAGCGGGACTACCTGGCGGAGCAGGGCATTGCGTTTGCGCATGCGCCGGCCTCCAACGCCGACTCGGTGGCCGACTACGTCGTTTCGGCGCTCCTGGCTCTCGCCCGGATAGCTGGCGCGCCCTTGTCCGACCGGACCGTTGGCATTGTCGGCTGCGGCAACATCGGCGGTCGTCTCGCCCGCCGTCTTCCGGCGCTCGGGTGTTCGGTCCTGCGCAACGATCCGCCGCTGGCGGACGAGGCGGAGGCAGCAGGCCAACCGCACGACTTCGTGTCCCTGGAATCGGTGCTCCGAGAGGCGGATGTCCTTACGTTTCACGTGCCGCTGACGAGCGACGGCCCGCATCCCACCGATCATTTGATGGGAGAAGAGCAGTTTGGTCGGCTTCAGCCCGGCGCGTGGCTTCTCAACACCTCACGGGGACCGGTGGTGGACAACGATGCGCTCCTGCGGGCGATTGGGGAAGGGCGTGTGGGCGCCGCCGCGATCGACGTGTGGGAAGGAGAGCCTTCGCCCGATCCGGCGCTGGTGCGAGCCGTGGACGTGGCCACGCCGCACATCGCGGGCTATGCGTACGACGGAAAGGTGCGGGGGACGGTCATGCTCTACGAGGCGTTCTGCGACCACCTCGGCGTTGAGCCCTCGTGGGACCCGGCAACGGTACTCCAGCCCGACGATCCGGATGCTCTTCGCTGTCACCCGCCGGACCCGCGTCTGCCCCGTACGGACTGGCTCCACCACCTCGCGGCGCAGGTCTACGACCTAACGGCCGACGACGCCCGGATGCGCGGCATTCTCGACCGTTCTCCGACGAAGCGAGGCGACTACTTTCGCCACCTCCGCGCCACCTATCCCCTCCGTCGCGAGATGCAGCAACACACGGTGTTGCGCGATGGGGTCCCGGGAGCGTGCCGGTCAACCGTGAAGGAAGGATTGACGATGCAGTGGCGATGAGGAGAGGCCCCGTCCCACCCCAGCGTAGCTTTCAACCCATTCGTTGGGGATCGGGCCCGCCGTTCCGCACGAAAAACCACGATCGCGGAGGGGGGCGCCCGAGATAGTCCGCGGTGGACCCGTTGAAGGGGCATCAGGGAAACCAATCGAGCGGAAGCACCGTCTCGCAACGAATGCAGGCAGCGATTGAGAACCTGTTGGCGAACTGTCTGCGCCCTGCT
>CAZSBW010000019.1:0-17472 GCA_964604815.1 uncultured Salinivenus sp.
ATTATGCGGGACCCCCTGTTGTTCCGGATCCTGCACAGAGAGCATTATCGCCTCGGGGACGACTGGTGCATCTATCCGATGTACGACTACGCCCACCCGCTGGAGGACGCGATCGAGGACATCACCCACTCCCTCTGCACCCTCGAGTTCGACAACAACCGCCGCGTCTACGACTGGGTTATGGAGCACTGCCTGACGGACGAGGAAATTCCGTCCCGCCCTCGGCAGTACGAGTTCAACCGCCTCAACCTCTACTACACGATTCTCTCTAAGCGCCGCCTGCTCCGGCTCGTGGAGGAGGGCTACGTGAGCGGCTGGGACGACCCGCGTCTCTTCACGATCGCAGGGCTGCGGCGCCGGGGCGTGCCGCCGAGCGCCATCCGCGCCTTCTGTCGAGAGGTGGGCGTCACGCGTTCGCAGAGCCGCGTCGAGATGAGCCACTTCGAGCACGTCCTCCGCGACGATATGAACGACACGGCGCCCCGCGTGATGGCGGTGCTCGATCCGCTGAAGGTGACCGTCACAAACTGGGACGAGGACGAAGTCGACTGGCTGGAGGCCAACCACTGGCCCCGCGACATCGACAAGGACGAGACGCGCGAGGTCCCCTTCACCCGCACGCTCTACGTCGAGCGCGACGACTTCCGCGAAGATCCGCCCGAGGACTTCATTCGGCTGGCGCCGGGGCGGGAGGTGCGCCTGCGCCACGGCTACTTCTTTACCTGCGAAGAGGTGGTCGAGGAAGACGGCAAAATCGTGGAGCTGCGCGGCACCATCGATCCGGACACGCGCGGCGGCACGGCCCCCGACGGCCGCTCGCCCGACGGCACCCTCCACTGGGTCTCCGCCTCGCACGGCGTCAACTTCGAGGCCCGCGTCTACGACCGCCTCTTCGACGTGCCCGCCCCCGACGGCGGCGAGGAGGACTTTACGGAGCACCTGAACCCCGACTCGCTCACGATCAAAGAGGGCATCCTGGAACCGGCGGCCGCCGCGGACCCCGAGGATACCCGCGTGCAGTTCGTCCGTCAGGGCTACTACTGGCCCGACCCTCAAGACTCTTCGCCCGATCGGCTCGTGTTCAACCAGATTGTCTCCCTCCGCGACACGTGGGGCGAGGATGAGTCCCGCCTCTCCCGCGAGGAGCTGGAGCGGCAGCGCAAAGAGCGGAAGCGCGAGAAAGAGGAGCAGCGCAAGCGGTCTCTGGAGGGAAAGACCGATCCAGTCGACCTTCTGTCCGACGTGCAGCACGACCGCTTCGAAACGTACCACGACGCGATGGGCGTGCCCCGCGAGGCCGCCGCCACCATCGCGGGCGACGATGTCCTCGCCGACTTCTTCGACGCGGCCCTGCAGACGTACAACGCCCCGCAGCCGGTGGCCAACTGGATCGTCAACGAGCTGCTCGCCGAACTCAATAACCGCTCTGTGGACGATCTCCCGTTCGGCCCCGACGCGTTTGCCGAACTGGTGCGCCTCCTCGACACCGACGAAATCACGAACCGAGGCGCGCGCACCGTCTTCGACGAGATGCTGGACGGCGGCGGCGATCCGACAGCCCTCGTCGACGAAAAAGGCCTGCGCCAGATGGACGACACCGAGGCGCTCGCGGACGTGATCGACGACGTGATCGAGGCCAACCCGGACGAGGTGGCCCGCTACCGCGACGGCAAGAAGAACCTCATCGGCTTCTTCATGGGCCAGGTCATGCAGGCCACCAACGGCTCCGCCAACCCTGAACTCGCCCGCACGTTGCTCCAGGACGCGCTCGACGACGGCGCGTAGTTCATGTCCTCGGAATCTTCAACGGTCTCATCCGTTCAGGAAAACGGCTATCCTCGCCACACCCGGGTCCAACCAGTCGTCCCTTCATGGAGACGCTTCCAGAGCACACCGAATCGGAATATGAACGAGAACGCGGGAAGCCCTTGCCGAGTCTCAATCACGGGCACATTCAATTCTTGCTCTCAGGCGCATTTCACGCCTATCGGAACGACTTCACGATTGCCAGCGAGCTCACGATTGAGCTGGAGAACCTTCGGGTAACGCCGGATCTCTGCGTCTATCCAAAGATGGATATAAACCTTCAGGAAGACGTGGTCCGGATGGAGGAGCCCCCGCTCCTGGCCGTCGAGATCGTGAGTCCGTCGCAGAGCACACAAGACGTGGTCGACAAGATCAACGACATGCTCGACGCGGGCGTCCGGTCCTGTTGGCTCGTGCAACCGGCGATGGAAACCATCACGATTTACACCGAGGGCGAGAAGCCGCACACCTTCTCCACGGGTACGGCAACGGATCCGGTAACGGACATTGCGGTGGACATCTCGCAGATCTTTGACGAAGGCTAAGGGCTGCGCCGTTCACGATTGGGTTGGAGCCTCCTCGAAAAAGACTGGTCTGTGCCTATCCGAGGCGATCAACTGCGGCTCGCATCCGACGGATGCACGCGTCTTTGCCAACGGCAGCAAGCAGCCCGAACACGCCCGGCCCGTAGGACCGCCCGCTCACGGCCAATCGCGCCGGATGAATGATGGCGCCCGCCCCCACGTCCTCCTCGTCGGCCAGGTCGCGGAGCTCCGTCTCGACGGTCTCTTTGTCGAACGTGTCCGCGTCCTCCAGACGCTCGGCATACTTCAACAGGAGATCGCCCGATTCCTCTTTCCACCGCTTCTCGACTCCGGCCTCCTCGTACTCGTCCGGATCCTCAAAGAAGTATCGGTTGTCCGTCACGACCTCCGGCGCCACCTGCACGCGCTCCTGCACCAGGGAGCAGATCGTGCGCAGCCGGTCGTCGGACACCTCGTAGCCTTCTTCCTCTACAACCGGCCGCACGCGCTCGGCGAGCCCGTCGACCGACAGGTCGCGGACGTAGTGCTCGTTCACCCAGCGCAGCTTGTCGAGGTCGAACTGCACCCCACTGGCCCCCACCCGCTCCAGCGAGAACGCCTCGATCATCTCCTCCCGCGAAAAGAGCTCCTGCTCCGTGCCCGGATTCCAGCCCAGCAGGGCCAGGAAGTTGACGAGCCCCTCCGGCTCGTACCCCGCCTCCTTGTAATCCGTCACGTACACGGGAATGCCGAGCCGGTTGGCGTCCCGCTTCGAGAGCTTCCCGCCCTCCGGACTCATGATGAGCGGCAGGTGCGCGAAGGTGGGGGGCTCCCATCCCAGCGCCTCGTACATCAGCACGTGCTTCGGCGTCGACGACAGCCATTCCTCCCCTCGAATGACGTGTGAGACCTCCATCCGGTGATCGTCGACGATGTTGGCGAGGTGATAGGTGGGCATCCCATCGGACTTCAGAAGCACCTGGTCGTCGATCTGGTCGGACTCAAACGAGACCATACCGCGAATTTCGTCCTCGAACCGAACGGTCCGCCGGCGCGGCACCTTCAGGCGAATGACGTAGTCGTCGCCCTCGTCGATCTTGCGCTCGACCTTCTCCGGCGCCATCGTCAGCGAATTGCGCATGTCGCGTCGTGTGGAGGCGTCGTACGCCACGGCGCCCTCCCGTCCTTCCCCCTGCTCCCGCATCTCGGCCAGCTCCGCCTCCGTGTCGAAGGCATAGTAGGCCGCGCCCTCGTCCACGAGCTTCTGAGCGTACTCGCGGTAGAGATCCCCGCGCTCCGATTGGCGATAGGGCGCGTGCTCCCCGCCCTGTTCCGGCCCTTCGTCGTAGCCAAGATCCGTCCAGGCCAGCGCCGCGCGGATGTCGTCTTCCGCCTCTTCGACGTACCGGCTCTGGTCGGTGTCTTCGATCCGCAGCACAAAATCGCCCTCGTGCTTGCGGGCAAAGAGGTAGTTGTAGAGCGCTGTCCGGAGGCCGCCGATGTGCAGCTTTCCCGTTGGACTCGGCGCGAATCGCACGCGAACAGAATCGTCAGAAGAGGCCATGATTGTCGAGAACAGAGGGTGATTGATGGGAAAATGAAGACCCGTCCCGTCCACACGCTCGTGGACGTTCAGACACAGAATGTGGTAGGAAGGGCCGGCCCCCCGGTTCCTCCGTCTCGACAAATTGGCCGGGGTTTTGCGAAACGGGTCGAGCAAGCCAGGCATCGCGTCTCAGCCCTCTTTCTTTTCCCTCTTTCTGCTCCCTCCCATACCGCACACGGAAGAAACGCGTCCCGAGCCACCGTCATTCGGATTCCATTTCCTGCGTGCACTTCCCCGCACTCAGCGTGAAGCCTGCTGAAATTCGATGCGTGACCCGTCGGGCAAGAGGGGGATGCATCGAAACGACTACACCCCTCTCGCATTCTGAGGGTGTCTTCGTTCCTCACAAGGAGTTTGGTCGTGCACTGAAGGTGTGACTCTGGTCCGCACTGACGACGATCTCGGCCCCACGCGCTACACTCGACGCCTCCGTACATTTTCTCGCCCCTACATGGCACAGCGCTCCGTTCTTTTCCTCTCGCTTCTGATCAGCTCGATTCTACTCGCCGGGTGCAGCGGAAGCGCAACCGCCCCTAACTCCTCCACGTCAGCTCCGAAAGACGACCCCGACGCCACGGTGGTGGCCACCTACGGCGACTCTACCCTTACCCTCTCCGAGTTTGAGCGCGCTTACGTGGACGCAAACAAAAACGTCAATCCGGCAGCCGACTCCCTGTCGGCCTACGAGGAATTTTTGGAGCAGTACGTCAACTATCGTCTGAAGGTGCGTGCCGCCCGGGCCGCCGGTCTCGACACCCTTCCGAGCGTCCAACAGGAGATTGCCTCCTATCGCCAGAAGATGGCGCGCCCCAAGATCATGCGGTCGGAGATTTACCAGCCCCTCGTCCGCTCCCTCTACGAGCGTCAGCAAACGGAGGTCGACGTCAGCCACATTCTCAAGCGCGTGCCCCCGGATGCCGCCCCGAACGACACGTTGGAAGCGTACCAGAAGATGCAGGCCATCGCCGACTCCATCAGGCGCGGCGTCTCCTTCGGTGCACTTGCCTATCGACACTCCGAGGATCCCTCGGCTCAGAAGAAGGGCGAACGGGGCTATCGGGGCCGCCTCGGCTACCTGCGTGCCGGTCAGATCGTGGAGCCGTTTGAGGACCGGATGTACGCCGTCCCGCCCGACAGCGTCAGCGAGATTTTCCGGACCAAATTCGGCTACCACATCCTCAAAGTCCACGACCGCCGCCAAGCGCAGCCCCCCATTCGGCTGTCCCACATCATGATCCGGTCGAAGGGCAATTCAGCGCGCCCGAGGAAGGTTCTCGACTCGCTCCGGACCGAAGTTGTGCAGAATGACGCCAACTTTGCCGCCCTGGCGAAGAAGCACTCACAGGACCGCCGCTCGGCCTCGCGGGGAGGCGATCTCGGAAAAGTCCAGTCCACGCAGTCGCTGCCTCCCTCCTTCCGCGAGGCCGTGGCCGAGCTCGACACGGCGGGGGCCGTTTCCGGGGTCGTGAAGAGCCAGTACGGCCATCACCTCATCAAACTCACCGACCGGGACGAACAACCGTCCTTCCAAGAAGCCTACGACGACCTCAAGGAGAAAATCGCCGACCGTCCACGCGTCGACCGTCGAAAAAAGCAATTTGCACGGCAGGTCCGATCCGAGGAGGGCACGTCCGTAGACACGAGCCGGATCCTGGCGGCCCTCGACGTTCCCTCGGTCGACACCCTGTCTCGCCCTCTCCTATCGACTGCCGAAAAGAACTCGGCCTCTCCCCCGATCGCGACCCTCGGCGACTCGACGTACACGCTCGACCAACTCGGCCGCCACGTGATGCAGACCGACGGCGGCGCGCAGCTGTCCATCGGCGAGGTCATCGAAGACTTCCTCAACGACAAGGCCTTCCGGTACGCTACTGCTCGCCTTGAAGAGCGGGACTCGTCGTTCGCCGCCACCATGAAGGAGTACCGTGAAGGCCTACTCGTCTTCCAGTTTATGCAGGACTCGGTGTGGAGCGTCGCCAGCCAGGACAGTGCCGGACTGCGCGAGACGTACGAGAAACGACAGGAGCAGTACCGCTTTCCCGACCGCATCCGGACCTTCACAATCCGGGGGCCCGCGGACTCCCTGCTCTCCACGTACCAGACGGCCGTCCCCGACACGAGCACCCTTTCCCCGCTCCTCCAAAAGGCAACCGCCGACTCGCTCGTCACCGTCGACACGATCATGGTTACGGATCAGTCGCCGGAGGTCTACCGTGGGGTGCTGTCGGTCGAGGATGGAGCCACGGTCGGTCCCGTTGACGACGACGGGGAATCCCTCGTTCTCCTTCGCGACACCCTCCTTCCCGCCCGCCCCAAAACCTTCGAAGAAGCCCGAAGCAGCGTCATCCGGGACTACCAGAACCTGTACGAGGACGAAGTTCTCTCTCGCCTGCGCCGTCGGTACGACGTGAAGACGTACCCGAGCCGCCTCTCGAAAGCCTTTGACGAGGAAACGAATCCCCCCTCCTCCACCCCCTAACGCTGATGGAGGGACCCCGTCCGGCTGATTTCGTCGCAGTCGGCCGTGGCGCGGTCCGGTGAGCCCCGACCGGTCGCTCCCCATCCCGAAAGCACTGACGCCCCCGCCCCATGACCGCCCGATTCGGTTCCGGTTCTGTTGTCCACCTGCTCGCGGTGTCGCTTCTGGCTGGCTCCCTGCTCGGATGTGAATCCGAGGAGCCACCCTCCTCGTACGTGGCCCGCGTCGGCGATCACCATCTCACCCAGCCCCAACTCGATCGGCTACTGGAAGGCATGGGACCGGTCCCCGACTCGACAGAGGCGCGTCAACAAGTGATCCAGCAGTGGGTAGACCGGACCCTCCTCCTGCGCGAAGCCAACCGTCTTAACCTCGAAGAGAATCCCAAGGTGAAGCGAAAGCTCCGCGACCGACGCAAGAGCACCCTGGTGACGGCCATGACGAACCGGATTTACGACGAAACCGACCGAGCCCCCACCGACCAAGAAGTGCGCACATACTTTGAGCGCCACCGCGACCAGCTTGCTCCCCGGGAACCCTACATTCGAGTGCGTCACCTCGCCACCTCCAGCGCGGACTCCGCGCGAATGGTGCGACGCCGGCTCACCGGCGCGCGGGAGGCAACGGTCGACTCGACCTGGGACCGATTGATTCGAAACTTCGCCTACACCCCCGACCGCGCCCGGGACATATCCGAGCGCTTTCTGCCCGAGGGGCGGCTGTTCGCTCAACTTCCGTACGTGCAAGACGAACTTGCCGATCTCCGGGAAGGCGAGGTAACCCCGGTGATCAAAGACAATGGCCTTTTTCACGTGCTTCAACTCGTCCGCCGAATTCCAGCCGGCGCCGAACCGAAGCTCCAATGGCTCGAAACCGAAATTCGACGCCGGCTACAAGCTCGCACCCGGAAACAGATGTATGCCCGTGAGGTTGAACGCCTTCGCACCCGAGCCAAGGCGAATGATCTCATCGAGGCGCCGTAGTTCCTCGGTGGCACCGCCTTTCTCCTTTCAACGCTCGCTCGTAGAATAAACCTTCCCCGCATGCGCCTTTTGCCGAGTACGGCTTCCCGAAAAACGTTCTTTCTCTGCGCCTCCCTCGTCGGTCTGTTGGTCACCGGTAGCCTGTTGGCCCCCACCACCGCTACAGCCCAGCAGAAGACCATTGACCGAATTGCCGCCATCGTGGGGAACGAAGTCATCCTCACCTCCGAGGTCGATCAAGCGGTGAGGCGCCAAGTGCAGCGCGGTCAAGCCTCCTACTCCGATGAGCTTTGGATGAAGGCGCTGCAAGACCTGGTCGATCAAAAAATTCTTTCCGAGAAAGCCCGTCGCGACACCACGCTCACCGTCACGGACCAACAGGTCTCAGCCCAACTCGACCGGCAAATCGAGCGAATGTCCAAGTCAGCCGGTGGGGAAGATCAGCTCGAGAAGGTATATGGGAAAAGCATTCTGGAAATTAAGGAAACGTTCCGCTCCGACTTTCGGAACCAACTTCTCGCCCAGCGCCTCCGCCAGCGTCGTCTACAGAAGATCGACATCACCCCAAGCGAGGTGCAGCAGTGGTTTGAAAAGATGCCGTCGGACTCCCTCCCGGATCTTCCGAAGTCGGTCCGGCTCTCCCACATTGTTCGCTACCCGAAGGCCACCGACAATGCCAAACAACAGGCCAAACAGTTAATCTCCACCGTCCGCGACTCGATTGTCAACGGCGGAGCCTCCTTCGAAAAGATGGCGAAGCAGTTTTCGGACGACCCCAACACCGCCTCTCAGGGGGGCAGCCTCGGCAAAGTGAACTTGGATCAGCTCGTGGCCGAGTTTTCGGCCGTGGCTTCACGCACGCCGATCGGCAAGGTCTCGCAAGCGTTTTACAACGAGAACAAAGAGGGCTTTCACATCCTCCGGGTGAACTCTAAATCCGGCAGTACAGTCGACTTGAATCACATTCTGATTAAGGTCGGTCCCTCGGGGACCAACACCGAAAAGGTACAGTCAAAACTCAGGTCCATCCGAGATTCCATTCTGAACCACAACGTCTCCTTCGAAAAGATGGCCCGCCGCCATTCTGAGGAGGATCGCTCCGCCAAAAACGGGGGGCGCGTAACGGACCCCGAATCAGGGACGCGCGACCTCGTGCTGGATGCACTCGACCCGACTTGGCGCCGCACCCTGCAAAATCTCGAAGAGGGAGAAATCAGCCAACCTACCAAGGTACAACTGCTGAACGGCGAAGAGGCCTACCACATCGTGCGCCTGGACCGCCGCACTCCCGCTCATCAGGCCAACCTCGACAAAGACTATCAGCGACTCCGCAGTCTTGCCCTCCAGGATAAGCGCAATCGTAAGATGCGCGAGTGGATCGACCAGCTGCGGGAGGAGGTTTACGTGGACATTCGCGTTTCGAAAGAGGACCTTTCGTCTCTGAGAAGCATGCGGTAGGCATGCTCTCGGTGCCCCTTTCCGTTCCGAGACGGACGCGCGAGCGCCCTGTCTTTCCTGACCGGCCCTTCTTGAATGAGTAGCACGTCCCATGTCGTCCCCGACTACCCAGGATCCTGAAACCCTCGACGCCCTCAGCGAATCGTACGATCGGCTCCGCGACGAAATTGGGAAGGTGATCGTCGGGCAAGAAGACATCATCGAGATGGTCGTCGTGTGCCTGATGGCCCGCGGCCACGCCCTTCTGATCGGGGTGCCCGGCCTCGCCAAGACCCTTCTCGTTCGCACCCTCGCCGGCGCACTGGACCTCGAGTTCAGCCGGATTCAGTTCACGCCCGATCTCATGCCGAGCGACATCACCGGCACGGAAATCATTCAGGAGACGACACAGGGCGGCCGCAACTTCGAGTTTTCGAAGGGTCCCGTTTTTGCCAATGTCATTCTCGCCGACGAAATCAACCGCACGCCCCCGAAGACACAGGCGGCCCTGCTGGAGGCGATGCAGGAGAAGCACGTGACGGCCGGCGGGGAGACCCACTCCCTCGACGAACCCTTCTTCGTCTTGGCCACGCAAAACCCCATCGAGCAAGAGGGCACCTATCCCCTCCCCGAGGCTCAGCTTGACCGTTTCATGCTGAACGTGTGGCTCGATTATCCCTCGTTCGATCAGGAGGTGGAGGTGGTGCGCAGTACCACCGCCGGCCCCCAGGCAGAGCCCGATCCCGTGATGTCGGCCGATGAGTTGCGCCGCTACCAAAACTTCGTGCGCCAGATTCCCGTCGCGGACAACGTCATCGAGTTCGCCGTACAGATGGTCTCGCGAACGCGTCCCGACGACGAGGAATCTCCGGAGTTTATCGACAAGTACCTCAGTTACGGCGCCGGGCCGCGGGCGTCTCAGTACCTCATCCTGGGCGCCAAAACCCTCTCTGCCCTCGACGGGCGGATGACGCCCGTAGAAGCGGACGTGCAGCGGATGGCCATCCCGGTGCTCCGCCACCGCATCGTCCCGAATTTCAACGCTGAGGCCGACGACGTCTCCGCCGTCGATCTGATTGAGCGGCTGCTGGACATGGACCGTTGAATGCGTCCGCAGCGCCCGCATCGCCGTCACCCTTCTGCCTTCCAATTTGTGCTACTCCCGGGATGGACCCCTCTCGTTACAGCGAGCTGACGCTCGTCGAACGCGTGGACTTTTCGGATGACCTCGCCCTTTTTCGGCTTCGTGCCCAGGAGCCGGTCGACTTCACCCCGGGCCAGTACGCCACCATCGGACTGATGGACGAACACAATGATCGTCCCCTGCTCCGTCCCTACTCGGTGGCCTCCGCCCCCGGCTCCACCGACCTGGAATTCTTCATCGAACGCGTCGAGGAAGGCGCACTGACCACCCGCCTGTGGAAGCTTGATCGCGGTGCCGCCGTCTGGATGCGCAAGAAGATTGTGGGGCGCTTTGTGCTCGACCCGGATCGCTCCTACCACGTCATGGCTGCGACGGTGACGGGCGTGGCGCCCTACGTGAGCATCGCCCGCGCACAACTGCAGGCTCTCGAGGCCGGTGAGTTGGAAGAGCCCGACCGCCTGCTCATTCTCCACGGCGGGAGTCGCTCCTGGGAGCTCGGCACCTTTCGCGACGAACTCTCCTCCCTTGCCCAGCAGATCGACTGGCTCGACTACGTTCCCACCGTGAGCCGTCCCTGGGAAGACCCCGACTGGCCCGGCGAACGCGGGCGGGTCGAGGACGTGCTCCGCAAACACCTCGACGCTGCCCCCTTCCCCCTCGACGAAACGGCCGTTTACACCTGCGGCCACCCCCAGATGATCGACAAGGCACAGGGCATCTTCGAGCGAGCCGGCATTGCGGAGGAGGCCATCCACGAAGAAAAATACTTCGTGGAGCGCACGGCTGCCTGACCTTGCCTCCACGGGACCGTCCGCAGAGGAAAACAGCCTCATCCGCTTGACGAGACAGGCGCCCAAGACGGACTTCTCACCCCCCCGAACTCGGGTCAGATCGCTTCTTCCAGGTCCTGGGCCGCCTCGAATCCCGTTTCGAGAGCCGCCCCAACCCGGCCCTCTCCCGCAACGTAGTCGCCCGCAAGGAACAGCCCGATCGCCGACCCGGCCGCGACCATCTCTCCCTCAAGCGCCGAGGTGGGACGGGCGTAGCGCCATCGCTGCACGTCGTACCACGCCGGATACCGGAGATCCGCGACGATCACGTTCTCGGCCCTCTCCCGCACCTCCGGCACAAACCCGTCCGGCTCCCGCTCCAACCGCTCCGCCGTCCACTCGGGCGCCGTGTGAACGACGAGCATGCTGTTTCCCTCTCGCACGTGCCCCGGCTTATCGTGCTCGAAGGCCAGCCACGCGATGGGATGCTCGCCGTCGGCATTCTCCAGCCCAAAAAAGTCGCCGGGCCGGCTCACAATCCGGTCGAAGGCAAAGACGAAGCTGAACTGCGACGTGTACGCGACCGCCTCGACCGCTCGCAGAATGCGAGCAAAACGCGCCCCCTCCACGTCCGACGCCCGGAGCAGAGCAGCCGTCTGGGGCGCGGGCGGGGTGAGCACCACGGCGTCAAAGGCAGACGAGAAGCGGCCCGCGTCGTCAACGAGGGTCCACCGTTCATCTCGAAACCGGAGGCGTTTGATCCGGGTCTCGGTCTGTACCGTGGCCTGGCTGAACCCAGCCAGCAGCTTACCGAGTCGACTGATGCCTTGCCGATACGTCCACTTCCGGAAGGGCTCTCGGGGCGAATCGGGACGGGACAGTTCTCCGTCTCCGGTAAACTCCCAGATCGGTCGCCCAATCTCGACCAACCCCTCGGTGGGCAGATGGGCTGTGATCAGACGTTCGACTCGATCGGTAGGCGCAGTAAAGTAACTCGCGCCGTAATCGTATCGACACCCGTAGCGTCCCCGACTGGCGACCCGGCCGCCGTAGCCCCGACTTTTCTCAAAAACGGTAACGTCAACCGGCCGCGTGCGCAGCGCATAGGCCGTAGCCAGCCCCGCAATGCCCGCCCCAACGATCGCAACTCGGTTCATGAAGCGTTCGGTGTTCCGTGATCGATGAATTGAAGGGGCTCTGGAGCCGAAAACCCAGTGTCAACGTCCGGGTCCGCCGGACACGGTGAATAGGCGGTTCCGCTATCCCGACCAAACACGAAAACTTTTCCTCACCACGCGTTCTCGCAACCACACGCGGAACTCCGGTGCAGAGGGAGTCATTGGAGTTCTTCGTTGCGGAATCCCAAGTCGACCCCTAGTGCGGTCTCAATCGGTCTCTTTGGGACCAGAAGCTCTCTTGGTAAAACGTAGCGAGCGGATATGCGGAAATGTCGCTCTTGAACGACCATTTCCGCTGAATTCGGAGAGATTCACTCCAAGAGCACTCGCACCAAAGGCATGACCTACGGCCCCTACGCAGCGCCTCGGCTTTGGCGATCTAGATCGCCTCGAATCAAGATCGCCTCGCTCGGAATGACTCTACCCCAAAAGGACTGCTTGATTCTGCACTAGACCCCGGGGAGGGGTTCTTTCCAACCGGTGCCCCACTGTTTCCTTGCTGCTTCCTTCCGTTCATGCTTGGACGCCTTGTCCTGTTGTTTCTGCTTACGCCGGCCGTCGAACTGGGTCTGCTGATTCAGGTCCACCAACTCATCGGCTTCGGACCCACCATCGGACTCATCATCGCAACGGGAATAGCGGGCAGCTACCTCGCCCGTCGAGAAGGCATCAACACTTGGCGGCGACTGAATGAGCGCCTGAACGCGGGCGATCTGCCCGGCACCGAACTCGTGGACGGCGTCATTATTCTCCTCGCAGGCGCCTTGCTCGTCACGCCCGGCGTGCTGACCGACGTCATCGGGTTCCTCGGCCTGATCCCCCCCACCCGCGCGCTCATTCGCAAGGTGCTCATGCGCCGGTTCAAGTCGAAAATGAAGCGAGGCTCCATACAGGTTCAGTTCGGCATGTTTGGGGGCGGGGCCCCCGGCCCCAATGGAACGGGGCCGAACGACCGCTCGACGGCGCCTCCTCGGGACGAAGAAACGGAAGAGGGCTGGCAGGGCACCGGTCGGCGAATGCCCCGGCACAGCGACGAGCCCCCCTCATCTCCGAACTCCTCGTAGCAGGCCCTACCTGCGCCCGTTCAGGCGAACGTTGACGTCCCACGCCTGGGCAAGATTCATGATCAACTCGCGCTCGTTGGGCGACAGGCCGCCGTCCGCGTGGGCAATGGCATCGAGATCGTCGAGCACAGTGAGCCGCTGTACGAGCGGAAGCACGCCTTTGAGCGCTTCGATCGACTCCTGAATGAGGGACTGCCCCGGCTCCTCGGCGTACACCTGAAGAGACCGCCGCAGAACGTCGCGCACCTCCTCCACCGACAACTCAGTTTGCCATTCGTGGAGGCGATCGATCATCATGTCAATCTCTGCGCTGGTAAGCTCATTGTTCGAGCTGTGGGCAACCACGATGTACAGGAATGCGAGTTCGTGGATCAGGCCCCAATCTTCCCCCTTGCGCTGCACCACGGCAGACGTGTCTTCAATCAGTTCTTCGCTGAGCTGCTTCAATTCCCAGGCATCAGCGAGAACGTGAATTAATCCCTGTTCCCGTTCCAAAAGTACACCATCTGCTTCCGCAATGTCCATGACGTCGCGGAGGGCCCGGCTCCGTTCACCAAGGGTAAGTTCATCGCCGATTTGGTGGATGGAGCGCCGCACCTCTGCCCGAGCGTCTCCTTCGAGAAAGACCGTCGCGGCCTCCATAACGACCTCCTGAACACGGGCGCTTTCCGGAATGACCGTCCATTCCTTCAACGCTTCGGTAATAGCTGTCATTTCCTCCTCCCTAAGATCGTGGTCGGTCCCATACGCCAGGGCGATGTAAATGAGTGCAAGATCGTGCGATGTCGTCCACTCGTCGGAAGAACTCATAATGGGTAGGGGCGCAGGCGGGAGTTCAGTGTGGGTCCGCTGCAATAATAGGGAAGGACACCGCCGAAACGCAACGGCCCCCCCCATTCCCAGAGCGATCACATGTCAAAAGTTTTCTGTCGAGAGGAGACGACTCATCTACCTCCGATGGGGAACACTGCCGGAAACGCACACTGAACCTTTGCAATTGGTATGATTTGGGAGGACAGGCTCAACGAACCAGGAAGTCGGAACCGACCTCCGAGCAGCGGCATGGGACGCTCCGTAGCTGGTGCGATGGCCGTCATCCTGCTACGGCATTGATTCCCTCGGGCACGAAATTGAAAGGGGCTTTTGCCCGTAGGCGCAGTTGTGCAGGCTCGTCGTTCGGTTGCGAGATCAACGCATAATTGCTACACTTCCCGTTGATTCTGCCCTCAATCGACGAGAGTTTGAATATTTCGTTATGCCACGTCGTCTGGAATCATTCCGAGACTTTTCCCTGTGCACGCTGGCGGAAACTTGGTGACCTTACCGATACGCAAAGAGGGTTCTCTCCCCTGTTTCCGCTTTTTGGGTGTGCGTGGTCTCAGGAATATCGGGCATTGTGAAGCCATCCTCGGAACATCACTGACTCTCCGTCGAGAGCATCCGCCAGTTCCGAGAGAAATCTGTTTGCTCCTGTGATCTGTCGTCTATTTTTGGCCAGATCTAGGACGGTGTTCAAAAAGTGTTATTTGCACCCGGAAATAAGAGTCGAAATCGCCGTTTTCAGCGGCTCAGGCAGGGGCCAATAACAGCGCACCCCCAAAATTGCCCCCCTTCTTGACCAGCCTCCTAGAAACCAATCAAGAAGATCACGACCACAACGTTGAAATGGCCGGCTTTGACTCGTACTGTTAACCGGGGATCTTACCGATGCGGGACTTCTCCCACACCGCCCTCACCAACACCGGATAGAAATCAGAACACACATAGTTGGGAGTGACGTGGACCATCCATCCAGTGACGAAACCGTGCCCTCCTGTTATGAAATCGGCCATACCTGGAAGAACAGTGGTACAAGTCCATTACTGATATGTGAACGTGAATTGGTTCCCACCGATCAGGGATCGGTAAAGACGATCCCTGACTGGTAGCATGCCACGGTCTAGGAAATCTGAGATTTTCAGCATCTGAGATCTCCTTCCCCGCGCGGAGAATGGGAGTTGCCTACCTGTGCACGGATCAGTAGGGCCGCGACGCTGCTCTCTACAACTGCCTCCCCTTCCCGGACGGCTTTCATCGTGCCGCACAGACGAACAGATGACGGCTCGTCAAACGGAAAATTGTTGTGCTCGCGAACCAGACACGGCGTGAAGCGACCAATTTCTCCTTCTCGATTCTGCGCACTCATCCTTGACGCTTCATGGCCCCTGTCTCGTCGAGCACCCTTCGTTCTCGCATAACGGAGCGTCTTGCGCCCCACGGAAGCGAAGGGGTGCGCACCGAACTGGCCGGCGTCGTCGACCTTGAAGCACTGGAACAGGAGCGGTACGGAGAGGTCTTGGATAGCGTCAACGCTCGCCTCTCGACCGCCCAGTATTCCCTCATTTCGATGCTCGTTGCCGGGATCTACTTTGGGCTCTTGGTCGGGAAGTGGCTGGTGAGCATCTCGTCCTGGACCCACGTTATGCGCTGGGCTGTACCGGTGCTCCTCGTGACCATCTACGCCCTGTACTCCTCGTACCACACGATCCGTGAAATTCGGGAATTATCAGAAGCACGCTCTCTGCTTCGACTGCTTGAAGAGCGCATTTCGACGACGGACGCGGCCTGACTCCCCCACCCTGCCACCAGCGAAACCGGGGCCGCAGCCGTCTCGCGTCTGCTCTCTGTCTCTTGATCTGCTCCACAGGCTTTCCACCATGTTCTCTGCTTCAACGTATACCCACCGGCGACGCACCCTCATCAACGCCGAGCGCCCAACCTCAGGCCTGGCTCTCTTCCTCGGAAATGAGGAGAGTGCCATGAACTACCGCGCAAATCCGTATCCCTTTCGCCAGGACAGCACATTTCTCTACTACTTCGGGATCGACTTGCCCGGCCTCGACGGCGTGATTGACCTCGACGCCGGGACGGCCCTGCTCTATGGCGACGATCCCAGCCTCGACGAGGTGATCTGGATGGGGGATCGTCCGAGCGTCCGTGAGCATGCCCAACGGGTGGGCGTGTCCGGGGTCTCGTCTCGGTCGGACCTCAAAGACGACCTTACGGAGGCCCTCCAAGCAAACCGGTCGATCCATTTTCTTCCGCCCTACCGGGCTAATCATTATACAAGACTCGAGAAGCTTCTCGGCGTACGTCCCGATCGAGCAGACGCGCACGCCTCTGCCCCCCTGATTCGAGCCGTCGCTCAACAGCGGTCCCAGAAAGAGGACCAAGAGATCGAGCAACTCGAAACGGCCCTGGACGCAACGGCCAAGATGCATGACTACGCCATGCAGTCCGCAACGCCCGGGGTGCGAGAGCGCGACATTGCAGGCCAACTCGCGGCCATTGCCGGGACTCACGGAAAAGGGTTCCCGTTTCGCCCCACTTGTTCGGTGCGTGGGGAAGTGCTTCACAATCACACCTATTCGAATCATCTCGAAGAGGGGGACCTTCTTCTGGTAGATGCGGGCGCGGCCTCTCCCCTTCATTACGCCGGTGACATTACTCGCGTGACGCCTGTCAGCGGGGAGTTCTCGTCCCGACAGCGCTATGTTTACGAGGCGGTACTCGACGCCCAAACCACTGCCCTCGATGCAATCGAACCCGGCGTGCCATTTCGGAAGATTCATCTTCGCGCCTGCCGCGTCCTGACCGAGCACCTAATGGGGCTCGGTCTCATGCAGGGAGACGCAGAGGAGGCGGTTGCGGTGGGCGCTCACGCTCTCTTCTTTCCACACGGCCTCGGCCACATGCTGGGACTCGACACCCACGAGATGGAAAACCTCGGTGAAGACATCGTCGGGTACGCTCCGGACCAACGCCGAAGT
The DNA here is from genome assembly GCA_964604815.1 of uncultured Salinivenus sp. Lineage (GTDB taxonomy): Bacteria > Bacteroidota > Rhodothermia > Rhodothermales > Salinibacteraceae > Salinibacter. The sequence goes on from CAZSBW010000019.1 coordinate 16,801, forward strand.
GAGCAGTTTGGCCTCCATACGCTGCGCCTCGCTCGGCCGCTGGAGCCGGGCTTTGTCGTGACGGTTGAGCCGGGCTGCTACTTTGCGCCGGAACTCATTCGCCGCTGGCGAAGCGAGAAGCGCCACTCGGCCTTCATCGATTACGACAAGGTAGCCGACTTCGAAGGATTTGGGGGAATTCGCATTGAAGACGACGTGGTCGTGACGGAGGAGGGAGCGCGCGTCCTCGGGCCGGGCATTCCGAAGACTGCTGACGCAGTGGAAGAGCACGCCGCCGTGTCGAAAATGGTGTAAGAAGCTGTTTGGCGGATTGTCTAGGGCCACCCCAAGAGTACTCGGTCGTGGCCATCTAGATGGCCTTGCTCCCAGCGCAGCCCGGCGACTACTCGGTCGTGGCCATCTAGATGGCCTTGCTCCCAGCGCTGCGACTTCGTGGATCTCGTGCAAAATGGCTTCTGCATTGGAGATCTGTGTAGGGTTGTGAGATTAACCGAAGGACGCTGGTGCTTTCATAGTGAGTTCCTGCTCCATTTCAGGAGTCTGAAAAGTCCGCGTTGGCCAGCAGAACGATCCGGAGGTCTCGGTCAAAGTGCGGGCTGTACGCCACGGCCCAGGGCACCCGAATCTCCGGCTTGTCTGGCAGGCGCCCCACGATCTCGAACCGGCGGCGGA
>CAZSBW010000020.1:0-17415 GCA_964604815.1 uncultured Salinivenus sp.
ATCATAACCTTCGTTAGAGGTGACGGCTGTTGCCGCCGTCGATCGAGATCTGGGATCTTACCCGGTAGAAGAGAAGCAGCCCAGACGGATAGTGGGCAACGGCAAAGTGCACATCGATCCTGCATAATTGGTATTACTGATCCGTGCACGGGTAGGTAAACTTTGTTCTCTCCTACGTGGGGGACCGTGCTCCGCTACTGGTCGGAATCGTCTTTAAGAACCCATTCACGTATCAGTAGGCCGGACGGAAGGCGCTACGCCAGTGCCGATTCGCGTCCCGAATCCCGCACGAACATGCAGGTAGAATTCGTCTTGTCGACCAGATCGCGGACCGTATCGAAATCCGGCTTCGGCTGCAGGCCGAAAATGTTCAGGTCTGCCTGGGGGGCGTCGGGGAGAAACTCGGTGAAGGAATCGGGGCCCACGACGGCCTCGGCCTCCTCGAAGCGACCCAGTTCGAGAAGCGTCTCCAGAAAGTTCTGGGCCTTCTCCAACTCGTCGGGGTCCGGTACGGCCGTGACCACGCGCATCTGTGCGTCCCAGTTTACAGAGAGCTTGTAGCCGGTCAGAAGCGCGAGGTCGAGGTTGCCAATCTTCATCGAAATGCGCCAGTCGGGACTTCGGTCCTTGATCCAGACGTTGATGGTCTGGCGCTGGCCGAGGGCCGCCCGGGGATGCGGAGCAAAGAGAAGCGTGCCCAGATCTTCCCGGTCGGCTTCCCGAATGATGTCGTGGTAGTCGTTTTCGCGCTCCGCGGAGTCTGGCATGCGCAGAAAGACGATGTTGGGTCGGAAGAACGCGCCGCGGAGGGCCTGCATGCCGGCCCGCATTCCACTGGCAAAGCCGCCGGCGTCGATCACGGTGGCAGACGCAAAGATGTCGCGATCGCGGAAGGAGTGTGTGAGCGTGTCGATTTGCTGGTCCAGGGCTCTGGGGTCGCCGTTGGGAATGAGGCCCACGATTTTCACCGAGCCTTGGGGGTGAGTGAGGTCCTGGATGGTGAGAAATGAGCCGCGCAGGTCGCTTGCCTTTTCGACGGGAACGAGGAGGTTGGGCTTCCAGGCGCGCTGCTGCATGGTGGGAAGCTCGGTCACCTTCTTGGCGGCCCACTCCGCGAGTGCGACGAACATGCCGCTGCGAACGTCTTCGAAGGGGGCGTCGAGCTGCTGGCGTGCCAGGATGACGTAAAAGCCGAGCGTGACGACCAGTGAGACGAAGCTAACCGTGGGATTGATGATGAACATGGCGAGGAGCGACCCTGCGAGGCCCAGGGAGGTCACCCAGATGGGCACTCGGAGGCGAGGGCGGAAGCTCACCAGGTCGAGGCTCTGTTCGATGAGCACCGCCGCGCAAATCATCGTGTAGGTGACCAGGAAAAACATCGTTATGAAGGGGGCGATGGCGTTCAGGTCCCGCACCAGCAGGGAGCCGAAGATGAGGGCCCCCGTTACCACCATTGCGTGGCGCGGCTCGCCGTTGGACGACAGTTTCGAGAGCCAGTCGGCCCCGGGTACGACCTGATGCGCCCCCATCGCCTGGAGGATTCGAGCGGCGCCCACCATCGAGGCGAGGGCCGAGGAGAAGGTGGCCCCGAGCAGTCCGGCCAGGACGGCGGGCGCCCAGAAGGCCTCGTCCATCATCACGTAGTAGTTGCTCACCAGCTCCTTCGGCGGGGCCGACCGGGCCAGCCAGATGGCCAGCAGGACGTAGATCACGAACGAGACGCCGATCGCCGCGAGGGTCCCGACGGGAATGCTGCGCTTCGGGTCTTCGAGGTCGCCGCTCATGTTCGCACCCGCCATAATGCCGGTGGTTGCGGGGAAGAAGACGGCGAAGACGACCCAGAAGGACGCCCCTTCGAATCCATTTTCGGGAGAGCCCACGAAGTCGCCCCAGAGCTGAACTTCCTGGAAGCTGTACTCCATCGATCCGGTTCCGGCTGCCAGCCCAATCGACACCAGCGACCCGACGATGATGGTCATGATGAGGTACTGCACGCGAATGGCAAAGTCCGCGCTCACGTACGCGATGCCGTAGAGGGCGACGAACGTCGCTCCGTCGATCAGAATCGCGGAGTGGCCGGGAAACACGTACAGCCAGCCTTCCCGGAAGCCGAAGATGTACATCGTAACGGCGAGGGCCTGCGAGAGGTATCGGGGAATGCCTACACTGCCGCCCACCTCCAGCCCCAGCGACTGGGCGATCACCGCGTAGGCCCCGCCCGCGCCGATGCGGATGTTGGTGGTGATGGACGACATCGCCAGGGCGGTACAGAGCGTGATGCCGAAGCCCAGCGTAATGATGAGGAGGCCGCCCAGCAGCCCGGCATTCCCGACGATCCACCCCACCCGGAGAAACATGATCACGCCGAGGATGGTGAGGAGGGTCGGCGTAAACACGCCCCCAAACGTGCCGAACTGTTTGGACGTGGAGGTCGGCGCGCCGTCGGACTGGAGGCGCTCGTCCACCTCGGCGGCCGTTTCCGGATCGATCTCCGTGGGGAGCGCCGGAAAGCCAGAATGGGTCTCCTCCGATGAAGAAGCGTCGGACGGGGAGGCGTCGGCGGGGGTGTCATCGGAGTCGAGCATGGACCGGACCAGGGGGGAATCTAAAAGGATCGGTGGAGAGCCGAGGGCAGACGGCGGAGGGGCTTCGTCGCGCTCGCGGTCTTCTGAAGGTAATAGGAACCGATGATCGTTCCGAATGCGAATTTACGAAATTCCTGCGGGGACGTCCGGGCCCGGCAGCCGTCGGGCGGCGGGACATCCGCCTGGAAACTGTCTGGGTACGTGCGAGGGGCATGGGGGCGTGGCCGTTGTTTCGTCTGCCTCGGGGAGACCGGGGGGCCGGCTCGGAGGTGCGGCCTGCCCCGAAGGAGGACGTCCCGGCATTCGTGCTATTTTCGCGTGTACCAGAGGACAATGACGGCCACGAGGGCAAATGTGAGGTGGGGGAGCCAGGTGGTGAGGGCCGGGGGGAGGGCGCCGGCGTAGCCGAACGGTTCGGTCAATTTTTGAAGAGAGAGGTACACGAACGCCGTGAGAAGCCCAATGGCGAACTGGATGGCCTGTCCGCCCCGGCGCCGGACAGAGGCGAGAGGGACCCCGATGAGGACGAGAATCAGGTTGGCAAAGGGATAGGCGAATTTGTTGTAGTACGCGACGAGGGGGCGTTCGAGGTTGCCGGCCCCCGCCCGCTGCAGGGCCAGAAGGTAGTTGCGCGCGACCGGAATCGTCATGGCCGCCACGTCGGTTTGGGAGCGGGCGAGGTCGCGCGGATAGATGTGGAGGGTCGTGTCGAGGCGAGCCGTTTTGGTTTCCACCATGCTGTCGGCCACAAAGGTACGCCGGACGATGTCTTCCATCTGCCAGGTGCGAAGCGAGTCGACCCATTCCATGCGCTCGGCGTCGAGGCGGGACACGAGGCGGGTCGACTTTTCGAACGTCTGGAGGGACACGTCATGCGCCCGTTTCCGGTCGCGGTCGTAGTACCCGACCGACAGGATGGTCCCCGGGCTGTTTCGGCGTTGAAGTTCGTTCACGTTGAGGGGGGCGTCGTTTCCGTGCGGCAGGTATTCGGTCTCGTATTGCACGACGACCTCGTTTGTCCGGGGGACCACCCACCCGTTGAAGCCGAACATGAAGACGGTAACGCCGACCCCGACGAGGACGTATGGTCGCATGAGGCGGTACAGCGACACGCCGGTCGTCTGAAGGGCGATGAGTTGCAGTTCCTGGGCCAGGGTGCTCGTGACGTAGATGCACGAGAGGAAGAGGGCCAGCGGAGAGGTGAGTCGAACAATTTCCGGAATGTAGCTGGGATAAAAGACCCTGAACACCTCCGCTGCGGTGGCCCCTCCGTCCAGGAAATCGTCGCTGTACTCCACCCAGTGGAGGACGATGAAAAACACGATGAGCGCCCCGATGAAGAAGAAGAACCGCTTCAGCAGTCGCCGCACGATGTGTCGTTCGAAGAGCGTCATGGACACGGAGGGAAGGAACCTGCTGTGTGACGGAGGAGGGTCAAGGCCCATCGAACAACCCGCAAAATCGCCGTTTCGGTTAGACCTTCTCACTCTGAATCATTTACTTACCTTCGAACCAACCGTTCACCCAACCCGCCTTCCGTTCATGAAGCTCCACGAATATCAAGCCAAAGACCTCCTTCGCGACTACGACGTACCGGTGCCGCAGGGCATCGTGGCCCAGACCGTAGACGAGGCCGTGGCGGCCGCCGAACGGCTTGAAGGCGAGGGGGCCGATCTGTTCGTCGTAAAAGCACAGATCCACGCCGGCGGCCGGGGGAAGGGCGGGGGCGTGCAGCTCGCCCACAGCATTGAGGAGGTGCGCGAGCACGCCGATGACATTCTGGGTATGAATCTGGTGACGCACCAGACCGGGGAAGAGGGACAAAAGGTGCGCAAGATTCTGGTGACCAAGGGCGTCGACATCGCGCAGGAGTACTATCTCGGCGTAACCCTCGACCGGGAAGAGAGCATGAACGTCATCATGGTGTCGACGGAAGGCGGCGTCGACATTGAAACGGTCGCCGAGGAGTCGCCCGAAAAGATCCAGAAGGTCTGGATCGATCCCTCGCTTGGCTTGCAGCCCTTCCACGCCCGCCGGCTCGCGTTTGCGATGAACCTGGAGGGGGAGGCCTTCAAGCAGGCTGTGAACACCATTACGGGCCTTTACGAGGCGTTTGAGGAGACCGACAGCACGCTCGCCGAGATCAATCCGCTCGTCCGAACGGACGACGGAGCGATTGCGGCCGTCGATGCAAAAATCAATCTCGACGACAGTGCGCTCTTCCGCCACCCGGACCTCGAAGAGATGCGCGACCCTCATGAAGAGGACCCGACGGAGCGGGAAGCCGGCGAGCACGGCCTCAGCTACATCAAGCTTGACGGGAACGTGGGGTGCATGGTCAACGGGGCCGGACTGGCCATGGCGACGATGGACGTCATTAAGCTGGCGGGGGGCGAGCCGGCCAACTTCCTGGACGTGGGCGGCTCGGCGGACGCCGAGACCGTAGAGGCTGGGTTCGAGATTATCCTCAAGGACCCGAACGTCGAGGCCATTCTGGTGAACATCTTTGGCGGCATCGTGCGCTGCGACCGCGTGGCGCGCGGCGTCATTGAAGCGGCGAAGACGGTGGACATCTCGGTGCCGCTCATCGTGCGTCTACAGGGCACCAACGCCAAGGAGGGAAAGAAGCTGCTCGACGAGAGCGACGTGACAATCGAGTCCGCCGTGCTTCTGAAAGAGGCGGCCGACAAGGTGACGGAGGCCCTGAGCGTAAGCGTCGAATGAAGCTGCACGCACGTTTGCGCGGGAGACCTCCGGTTTGAGGCTCGTCGCTGCTGGTAGCGGTACATGGTCCACCACGATCCCGAGAAAATCGTCGGGTCGTCCTGCCCGGATGGGGCGAATGCTGTGCCGTTGGTTAGGGGAATCCCCCTCTTCCTCGCCGCCCGCCCCTTCTGCCGCCTCCCTGTAGGCCGGCGGCTCCCTGGGCCGTATTTCGAAGCTGACTGCCGAAGCCGCCGAAGCGGCCGTCGCCGCCCTCGTTTGGAATCTGAAGCCGAAGGAGCTGAGAGAGGTGTCCGCTGCTGACCTGTAGGTTGAAGCTAAACTGCTGGAACCGCCCGAACGGCACCCACGAAAAGGACATATTCCAGCAGCCCAAATTCCGGTTGATGCGAATGCGGGTGGTTGAGACTTTCTCGTCGATGAAGTCGTACCCAGTGTTGCCCTGGATGCGCCAGAGGGGCGTCACGTTGAGTGAAAAGTCCGCACTGAGGGTGGCGCTTCGGTTCGTGATTTCCTTCTGGGATTTGCTGAAGCTGTAGTTGAGGTCGACGTTGAGCGACCACGGCACGCTGAACTCAGAGAGGGTCGTGGACGAGGCGGTCTGAGACGGGTCCTGCTGGCCCCGCTGTTGAGAACGAGAGCTCGCCTGTCCTCCCTGCGTTCGTTGAGAGCGCCTCGTTCGTCGTGATCCTCGTTGCTCCAGACTGCTTCCCCCGTCGTCACTCGAAAAATCAGCGCTGAGACTGGCCCGAAATTGAGTTAGCCGCGCTGGGGTGAGGGGATTCTCGGCAATCATGAGCCGATCCACCTCACGGAGCATGACTTGCGAGTTCCGTTGCCGTCCGATCGGGCACGCGCCCGCATCTTGCGCTCGAATCGGTCCTCTGGGCACGTACTCGTCCCGGTCGCGGCGAAGAGACGGCGGGGCCGCCCGACAGAGCACGGTCCCGCTTTCCTGAACGCGTTCGAGGGCATACGGAGAGAAGCTCGACCGCATCGAGACATTGAAGGGATCGATGCGGGTGCGGGCGTTGAGGTTGATTCGTCGCCCGACCTGAAAGGAGTCCGCCGCAAAGTTGTAGGAAAGGCCGCTAATGTCCACGTTCAGCAGTCTCACCTTACTCGTTTGTCTCTCGCCCGTCGAGTCGGTCCGGACGCGTTTCGTCTCAAAGACGTTGCTGAGTGAAAAACTGAGACTCCGCTGTTCGGTGCTGTTCCGGATGGGAGATCCGCTCAGGATGTCGTATCGGCTCGGCTGATTGAGCGAATCTCTGGGGACGACTGTGCCGTCTTCGAATCGAAGCGGCCGGGTGCGCCCCCACAGCGGGGCGTTGAAATTGGGCTGGTAATTGGCCGAGAGGGAGGGAGACAGGCGGTGCCGAAGCCCCTCGAACGGCCCGAGACTGATGGGAAAGGTCCCGAAGAGTTCTGTGCCCGCCGAGAACGACGTGCTAAATTCGCGTCGGGCGTAAAAGCCGGGCTTGGTCTGCTCGACGATTTCGCCGACGCCGCCCGTCGAGTCCCGCCGGGCAATCCGGCGCACAGTGCTGATGTACCATTCGGATGAGTACCGAATATTCGGACTCAGAGAAAGGTTGTACCGGTCGACGCGAAACGACATGCGAAGGGGAATCCGGTGGGTCGTTTGAAAGTCGTAGAGCTCGTCGTTCCCGGTGGCGAGCTGGTACTTGTCGCGGTCGACGAGGGCTTCGTACCAGTCGACGTCGGCCTGCTCGACCGAATCGGCGAGCGTCGAGTCGCCCTGCTGCCGGAGCCGGTCCGGGTCACGCGGGGTGAAGTTGTACGAATTGGTGACGTCCAGCTGGTACGAGGTGGTCATTTTCTCGTACCACGCTTCTTCCCCGACCCGCTGTTCTCGTTTGAAGGGCTTGAAGGAGTTCTGCGAAAAGCTCAGATTGGGGAGGGTCATGCGCACCTCGCCGCTCTGGAGTTGCTGTTGTTGACGGGCACTCACGTTGAATTGCCGGCCGCCTTCGGGCCAGTTTTTGTTGTAACTTATGTTCGAGGAAATGTCCTGCTGGACGGCCTCCTCGAAGCTGTCACTGTTGCGCTGTGCAAAGTCGCCGGACGTGGCGAGGTTTATGTTTCCGTGGAGGCGGGACGTAGGGGACAGGTCTTGGCTGTGGGCCCATTCGAGTTCGCCTTCCTGGCGATTCTGAAAATTCGGATCTTCCTCCTCGCCAATTTGCGTGCGCCGATAGGTCAGTCGGATGTCGCCGTCGTAGTTGTAGCGTTTTCGATAGCGAAAGCGGGGACGGAACTCAAAACTTCCTTTCGACCAGACGCTTGCCTGAAGCGTCAGGTCCGTGTAGGCATCGAGGGCAAAGTACCAGCCCCAGTTCTTCAGGAAGAACCCCCGCCGATCCTCTCCGTAATCGGGGGAGAGCGGGCCGCTGCGCCGTCCCTCTACGTTCGGAAGAATGCCGAACGGCAGCCACAGCGGGGTGGGAATGTTGAAGAGAAAAAGCTGGATGGAGCCCGTATAAACCCATTTGCCCTTCACCTTCATCTCGTCGGAGCGGAGCGAGTAGGACGGTGTCACGCCCGGCGGACAGTCACAAGTCGTGTACGAGCCGTCCTGCACGAAGAGGGTGCTGTCCTCGTACATCTTTACGGCCGTGCCCTCGATAAAGGCCTCTTGCCTCTGCGTGCGAGCAGAGACGACGCGCCCCCGCTCCGTATTCAGGTTATACGAGAGGACGTCGCCCGTAAACGACTGCCCACTGCCCCCGCTGCTTCCCCCTCCTCTTTGCTGCGTTCCGGCCTGTTGCGTTTCGCCCTGCTGGCCCCCGCCCTGTTGAAATACGGGTCGTCCCCCTTGAATCGTGTCCGACGGAGACCCCTTCGCCTCGAGCGTCGCGGTCTTGAAGTTTAGCTCGATCGTTCGGGCCTGCAAAGAGGCCTGCTCGTACGACGTGTTGGCCTCCCCGTAGAGCGTGCCCCGATCGCTGGAGGTGTCGTCGCTGCGAATCACGAGGGAATCCGTCGCCGAAAACGTGACGGCGCTGGACTGCTGGGGGGAGGAGCCGTTGCCGCGGGCGTCCCCGCCGGGACGACCGGCGTCCGTCGGGCCTCGCTGCGATTGATCGGGGCGAGCTGGCTGAGCGTCGCGTCGCAGTGAATCGGCGATGGTGGTATCCGGCCGCGTTTCGGGGACCTGGCTTGTGTCGGGAGTCTGGGTGCGGGTCGTGTCGGGGCGTTCCTGGGCGGTGCTCCCCTGGACAATCGCAACCGAGAGGAGAAGCCATCCAAGTGTCGGAACAAGTCCACGCTCGACCATTGGTGGGGGCGCGATGCTACAGCAGATGACCACGGCATCCGTACTCCCAGCGGGGCAGACGGTTCAGCAGCCTGCGCATCGAGAGGAGGAGCGCGTGCGCCGCGGCCGGTTGGGGCTTAAACCTGGGCTCCTTCGCCCTCGAAGGCGAGCTGGGCAGCCCCGAGGAGTCCCACTTCGTTGCCCAGTTCCTCCTGATGGAGGCGGAGGTCCTTGCGAAGGCCGGGCACCACGAAGGAGGGAAGCGCCTCGCGGGCCGGGTCGAGAAGAAAATCACCGGCGCCGGAAACGCCTCCGCCAATGATGATGGTCCGGATGTCGAGCAAATTCACGGCGGATCCGAGAACACAGCCGAGCTTATGCCCTGCCCACTCCAGAATGTCCTGGGCCGCTTTGTCGCCGTCCTGGGCGGCCTCGTGGAGAATTCGGGGGGTCAGCCGGTCGAGGTTGCCGTCTACGAGGTCGTGGAGCGCCGTGTCGGGATAGTTCACGAGCCGGTCGCGGGCGTGGTCGGACAAAAATTCCTGTCCCAGGTACGCCTCGATGGCGCCGGCCACGCCGGAGTTGGCAAATGGCCCCTCGTAGTCGACGGTCATGTGCCCAATTTCGGCCGCTCCGCCCGTGCTCCCGCGAAAGATTTGATTCCGGTAGATGATGGCGCCGCCCACCCCCGTGCCGAGCGTTACCATGATGAAGGAGTCGAACGGGCGTCCGGTCCCGAAGAACGCCGAGCCGAGCCCGGCGACGTTGGCGTCGTTCCCGACCACGACGGGCACGTCCGTCCCGACGCGCGACTGAAGAGCCTCCTGCACGTTGACGGTGTCCCAGCCCGCCAAGTTTGGCGGCTGTGCAACGGTGGTGCGCTCCCAGTTGACGGCGCCCGGCGACCCGACGCCGATCCCGGCGATGGAGGTCGGGGCACTGTCGATCAGGTGCTCCGCAAGGGTTGCGATGCCATCGATGACGTGGTCGGGACCCCGATCGGCGTTGGTCCGACGACGCGTGGTTTCGAGAAGCCCGTCCTCGCGATCGACGAGAGCGGCTTTCAGGTTCGTTCCTCCGAGGTCGATGCCAACGGCGTGTGAACTCATAGAACGGTCAAGAGGGGAGGATGAAAAGTGAAGAGGGAGGCTCGGAGGCGACCCGGCCGCAGGGACAGCGACGAACGACTACTTCTCTTTCAGACGGTAGACCGTTTCGCCGGGCCGCTTCATGCCGTACTCCTCGCGGGCAATGTGCTCGATGAGCGAATCGGACAGCGGACGATCCAACTGCTGGCGCAGGTGCTGGATTTCCCGGCGGAGCTCTTCATTCTCGGCTTTGAGCCGGTCCCGTTGCTGATGCCACTGGTACCGCTGGAGTAGGCTGTGGCTGTCGAAGAAGGTGATCCAGACGAAGAGGATACAGAGGCCGCCGCCAATGACCCAGCGGCGTAGGCGCTTGTTGGACATTGCACGGGGGAGGGTTTGTGGAAAAGCCACGCTTAGCTCGTGAGGGGGAACGCATCGAGTCCCGGGAAGTGCGCGGTCGTTCCCAACTGTTCTTCGATCCGGAGGAGCTGGTTGTATTTGGCGACCCGGTCGCTGCGGCTGGCCGAGCCGGTTTTGATTTGTCCGGTGCTCAGGGCCACGGCCAGGTCGGCGATGGTGGTGTCTTCGGTCTCGCCGGATCGGTGACTCAGGACGGCCGTGAAGCCGTTCTTGTGGGCCGTCTCGACGGCGTCGAGCGTTTCGGTGAGGGTGCCAATCTGGTTCGGCTTCACGAGGATCGAGTTTGCGCACCCCTCGTCGATGCCGCGCTGCAGGCGCTCGGTATTTGTCACGAAGAGGTCGTCGCCTACGAGTTGCACCTCGTCGCCGATGGCGTCGGTTAGCATCTGCCATCCGGTCCAGTCGTCTTCGTCCATGGCGTCCTCGATGGAGAGGATGGGGTACTTGTCGGCCCAGTTTCGCCAGTACTCGACCATCTCCTCGGAGGAGCGGCGGGTGTCGGGATCGCTTTTCCAGAACACGTAGGCCCCGTCGTCGAACATCTCGGCCGAGGCGGGATCGAGCGCGACGAAGATGTCTTCCCCGGCCGCAAACCCGGCTGCCTCGATGGCCTCGACGACGAGTTCGATGGCCTCTTCGTTGGAGTCGAGGTCTGGGGCAAAGCCGCCCTCGTCCCCGACCGCCGTGCTGTAGCCGCGCTCTTGGAGCACGTCGCTGAGGGTGTGAAACACCTCGACGCCGGTGCGGAGGGCCTCGGCAAAGGAGGAAGGGCCCACCGGGGCGATCATGAATTCCTGCATGTCGACGTTGTTGTCGGCGTGCTCGCCCCCGTTGAGAATGTTCATCAGGGGGACCGGCAGGGTGGAGGCACGGGCCGTCCCGACGTATCGAAACAAGGGAACGCCGAGCGTGGCCGCGGCGGCCTTGGCGGTAGCCAGGGACACCCCGAGCAGGGCGTTGGCCCCGAGGGTGGACTTGTCGGGCGTTCCATCCAGCGCCAGGAGCATTTCGTCAATCGCAACCTGCTCCAGCACACTGGCGCCGCGGAGTTCGGGAGCAATCGTCTCGTTGACGTTGGCCACGGCCTGCGTTACGCCGTTTCCGCGAAACCGGTCGGGATCCTCGTCACGGAGCTCGACGGCCTCGTACTCGCCGGTCGAGGCCCCGCTGGGCACGGCGGCTCGCCCAAAAACGCCTTCCTCGGTCGTGACGTCGACCTCGACGGTGGGATTGCCGCGACTGTCCAGAATTTCGCGAGCGGTGACGTGTTGAAGGGAAGCCATGGAGAAGGGGCGCGGACGGAGTGCGTGAGGGGAGAAGAACGAAACGAGGGAACCATAACATTCTCAATGTAGGCCAGTCGCCCGGAAAGTACAAGAGACCTGATTCCCGAAAAAGGGTCCTTCACGATAAAGTGAACGCTCCCATCCATCGCTGCTGGGGGCGAAGGGGCCGAAGGAGACGGGTAAACGACCCTGGGGAGGGGCCATTCTCCGACCATGCTCTTCCCCTCTAAAGGAAAAAGCCGGTGAGCTGCGATCCAGCCCACCGGCTTCCATTTCGACGCCCCGTCAAATGGATTACGGAGCTTGTCGGACCGTTGTCGTCTCGCCGATCCAGGAGTAGCAGCCGTAATCGATGGTAAAGCTGTCTCCCTTGTCCCAGTCCTCGCGGTAGAAAATGTCTTCCTGGCTCGGGAAGACATCTCGGTAGCTTTTAATTTTGTTCTCGACGACCGACGCGATGGTAGAGTCCGCCTCGATGGCCTGCTGGTACTTGTCCACGGCAGCCCAGTACACTGCTTTGTCCTTCCGGCCGAGCTCGCTTCCGCTACAGTTGCTAACAGCCTCGGTGTAGAGGTCACCGATGGCAGCGTACGCCTGCCCGAAGTCGGGTTTCATGTCGATGGCCTTTCGAAATTCGCTTCGCGCCTTCGTGAACTCGCCCATCTGTTTATAGGCGTTCCCGCGGTTGAGGTAGTCCTTCGCTTTGAGCTCTGCGCCTTGCTTGGCTGCTCGTTCGTAGGCTTCGAGGGCCTTCTTCGACCGACCATTTTCAAGGCGCATGTTGGCAATTTCTCGCACCGTCTCGGCCGGGGGGTTGGTTTTCATGAGCTTCGGCGCGATTTCGGAGGCCTTCGAAACGTTGCCCTGCTGGACGTATGCGTCGAAGAGCTCCAGCATAATGTCCGCGCTGTCCGGATGGGCCTCCAGTTGGTTCTGCAGGTAGTTGACTTTCGCCTGGGGGTTTTTGCCGAAGATGTCGTTTCGGACGGACGAGAGAATTTTGCTGAGCTCGTCGTCCCGGTCGCATTTCTCTTCTACCAGATTTGCAAACGCAAGCGCCTTTTCCTGCTGGTTTTGATTGAGGTAGCCCCGAAGGACCTGCTGAATGTAATACGGATCAACCTTGTGAGGAGCTTGCTCAAAGGCCTTTCGGTAGTGGGTTTTGGGGTCCTTGAGGGACTCGGTGCTCAGTTTCGGAAGGGCATCCTGATGCTCTTCGAGAAACCGACCCTTCTTCAGTTCCCATTTGTACTGCGTGTAATCGATGCCGTGCTTGTCCATTCGCTCAGTGGCTGTCGCTAGAAGCGTGGCAGCCGTATCGAGATAGGCCAGCCGCTGGTCTTCGGTCTCCGCTTCTTTGGCGAGGCCCTCGTAGAGTTCGTAATGGCGCCGTATGTTTCGGGCGTCTCCTTCCGGAAAGTCCGGCGCGTTCTCAATAATCCATTCGAGGTCGCCTTTCGCGCTTTGGAAGTTGTCGTTCTTGAAGCTTTCCCAATAGAGGCTGTAGTGCATTGCCTTTTGCTGCTCGCTCGGCCCGGAGTCCTGCGCCTGTGCAGGCTGAGCCATGAGGCTTAGCGGCATCAGAAAGCTAAGGAGCATCCCAAAGGCGAAGGTAAGCACAGTGAAGGGACGGGAAGGGGAAGGCATATCTGTGTTGTTCGTCTGTCTCGAGTAAGGAGCAGGCCACGACAATTAGACTGAACGACCACGAGGGGAGTTTCGGGCGCGCTCAGTTGTGGAAGCCCTTTCGAGGAAGGGGAGAACCCGCGTCGGAAGGGCCGTTGTGCATTGGGGTTATCGAAGCTTGCGTTTGCGGAACCAGCGTTCGCCAAAGTTAATGTGGAGGGCCACGCCGTAGAAGTCATCCCGAACCAGATTGTTGTCCGTGGTGCCTCTCCGTCCGGCACGAAAATTTATGTCAATCCGTGTGCCGGAAAGAGAGGTTGGTAAGCTGAATCCGCCGGTGACGGCGTACGTCTGCACGTCTGCGTTTGCGTTCGGAGGACGAACGTAGAGGCGCTCGGTGTACACCCCGAGGCGGTAGGCGATGTTTGCGAAGTAGCCCGACAAGGCGTCTTCCCCGGCGGGGATGACCTCCGTTCCGAGCGAAAGGCGCCACCGGTCGGTCAGGGTTTGTTCGCCGCCCACTGGGAAGCTGTCTTGAAAGGGGGCGGAACCGCCGAAGTCGCTGGAAAAGGTGCTCCACGGTTCAAAGAGGCCGTCGACGGTGAATGCCCAGCGCTCGCTTGGTTGATACACGACGCCGAGGCGGCTCCGCCAGGGGAGAGAGACCTCTCCGTCGAACGACTCTTTGCCGTCGGGCGCTTGGACGGTGTCGGGACGCAGGTTGCGTCCTTCTCCCCGTGTGAGGACGCGGGTGCCCGTCAAGGTGGTCGGAAGGGACACGGAGGCGCCCAGGGACAGGGCATCGTCTTCCCGGAGCACGTCGGCGAAGGCGAGGTGGGCGCCGATCGTTCCGGAAATTCCGGCCAGACGCGTCTGGTCGGACACGGTCAAGTTGCGGAAGGAACTTCTTTCAAATTCCGTGCTGCGCTCCCTCTCCAGAATGCCAAAGACCACGTCGACACTTGCGCCCACACTCAGCATCTCATTGATGCGGTACCCCAGCCCCCCTCGAAAGGTGTGAAGCCCGCCTTTTCCTCGAAAGTTTTTCTCGTACGGGACCGACAAGGTGTCGTCAACGGAAAGGGTTTGTTGGCTCCGCAGCCGATAGTTATGGCGGGTGTAGGGCTGAAACGTCAACCCGACGCCGAGCGTGCGCTCGTAAAGCGGAAAGCTGAACTGGAAGGCCTCAATAGCGCCCGACGTGAGGTAGCTCGTTTCCGGGTCTTCCTGGGTGGAAACGATGCGCTGGTATTCACCGCCCGCGGAGAGACGGGTAAATACCTGATCGCTCCAGAGCGCGGGATTTGCGGACGGGTTGTAGTTGAGAGAGCGAAGGGCGTAGGCCCCTCCGCCCAGGGCCTCGCTTTGCGAAGACGAAAAGTCAGCCAGGGTGCCGAGCCCGAACCGAGAATAGATTGATCCGTCCCCGTTGGACTGGGCCTGCACGGGGGCGCAGGACAACAGGAGGAGAAGGACGAAAACGAGTCCCAGAGGAGCAATACGTGAGTAGACGGGAGAGAGCATAACCCCTTGCAACAGTTGCGTTGAAGACGAAGGAGGACGTATTGACCGTAGCCGAAGGAACTACAGCGGCGTTACGATGATGGTTGCTTGAGGGAAATTCCCTCCTTCACCGTTGCTGGTGCTGTCGGTGCGCACGAGCACGGGAAGGGTGCTCGGGAGGCCCCGTCGGAGGGCATTCTGACGACTTGGGTCTTCCTGCGGTGCGATTTCAACCTGGAAGCTGGAAAAGGGAGAAGTTTCAAGAAGCGCCCGCTCGAAGAGAGTAAAAGCCGTCTCGGAGGGTACGCGGACAACGTCGGGGGCAAAGCGGGGCAGCGTTGGAAGAATGCACGTACTTTCCTCGTTCTGCAGTGCGGGAAGGCCAATTTGACGGCATTCCGCTGAATCCGAGGTGGCGAGCATGCGGTAGTTGTTTACCGACGGGCGAGCGAACCGGTCGGAGACATTGGCGGACGTAACGGCCTGCATTTTCTCCTGGTCAATCGGGACGGTGATGTCCGCCTGATTCAAGGGCATATTCTTCAACGAGTCCAGGGGCGGCTCCTCGAAATTCCAGTTCATGCGGAGGTTGATTCCCATTCCGTCCTGAAGCAGTGTCCAGCCATCGAGAGAAGCCTCGGGAGAGCGGTCGCGCTCGATGTGAGTAAATGACTTCAAGGCACTGAAGTCAACAGTGTCCGCCTCGGTCGTCTCAGTTGAATCGGCTCGGAGCCGGAGGGTCGTGTTGGCTAGGTCAAATCCTGTGACAAGCCGTCTGTCAGTGGAGCTCGGCTCATTCTCGGCGACGATCTTGAACCCGTTGATCTCGGCTCCGAAGTTCGTGCCCTCCCGGAGCGTGTCGATGTGGGTCTCGATCCAGGACGTAGGAAGGGGGAGCGTGACGAGCGAGTCGGTCGGCGTAATCGAGTGCGTCACACCACCGGTTTCCGGATTTTCCAGGTCCCGGCCGGTCGTGAACGACGTGTCGGCCGTTGCCCGATGCATGTCGGCTTCCGACTCCAACGTGGACAGGCGAACCTCGAGGGTAGAGGACGTGTCTCCGTGCAGATAGGTGGGTTCCAGACGCAGTTCCGCGTTCAGCGAGTCCAGAGGGGCTTGCCTTATCGAGACGGAGCGCACCGCAGTCCCGAGAAAATCGACGTACCCCTCCGCCCGAATGGTGCCGGCGATAGGATCCTGCACGGCCCCCACGAGGAATCGCCAGGAGCGCTGTCGAGTTGCGATCCGGGAGTCAAATCCCGTCTCGGAAGGCACAGAGACCGTGTCGAGGAGCGTTGGCGCGAGCACGTGGGACTGTGGGGTTCCCTGCTCCAATGAGTCTGCCCCCAGGTTTGCCCCTACGCCGGCGGGGTCGGAACAGGCGGACAGTGCCAGCAAAACAGCCCCGCAGAGAAGCAGGGGAAGAAACAGCCGATACTTCATAAACGACGGCAACGGCCCAGTTACAGAAAACGAGCAAAATGCAGCGCGCGGGGACGAGGCACCGCAGCGGGGGCCTGCGAGTGGAACGGGCACCTTGCCCACGGTCTCGTCACCGATACCTTCCCAAGGAAACCCACCGACGGCACCGGTAGATCCCTACGGCGAATGGCCCAGTGACGCGGGGTGTTTCTGTCCCGCCGATTTCTAGGCAGGGACTTCACTGAGCATTTGATCGTACATGGACGCCAGTTGCTGCCCGCGCTGAGCGTCGTCGGCGTGAAATTGTGTGGCCCCGTCCACGGAGGGCAACCCGGGCGGGTAGATCGATCTGTCGGCGTGGTACGTGCCGGTTTCCGAAAAGGTGGCGGGGGCTGACCCATCGAGCTGTAGACCCACGTCCTCGGCGAGGGAGGTTGAGATTTGGGTGTCGGGGTCCTGGTCGTCAGGGGTGAAAACCGACTTGGGGTGGCCCAGATGCTCGGCTCCGTTGTATTCGGACGCGAGAAGAAGGGGCATAAGTCCGCTCATCCACCCGAAGGAATGAATGAGATCCGGTCCCCAGCGGAGCTTGCAGATGGTTTCGAGCGCCGCGCGGTTGAAGAAAAGCGCCCGCCGGAGCAGGGCCTCTGAGGAGCTGCTCTCGTCGGCAACCGTGCCTTTGTTTGCGGCAAAGTAGGTATCGTGATCCATGAAGTAGACCTGCAGCCGCACGTCCGGCACCGACGCCACCTTTACAGTGAGGGTTTCGGTGTTTTCCCCCATCGGTACGTCGGTCCCCGACAGCCGAATGACTTCGTGCAAATTGTGCGATCGTTCGTCGATGTTGCCGTAGCACGGCATCATGACCCGCGCTTCGAAATCGCTCGCGTCTTGCAATTGCTCGGGGAGAGTGCGGGCAAGGGAGGCAATTGAGGAGGTTTTGGCAAATGGGGTCACTTCGCCGGCGACGAAGAGAACACGTCTGGATTGAGCCATGCAACTACGTAAGGTTGGTGAGTGGTGGAGGAGGACGGTGCGTGCTTGAGGCTGGTTTATCTTGAACTATGCCCGCAAAGGGACACTCTGCCCACTTTGCGGTGCAATACGCCGCTGATAGAGAGACGACCTGACCAAGGAAAGCACAGCGGCAGGGACAGGGAGGCAAGTTCCCAGAGGCAAACGCGTGAACGGTGCCAAGAGAGAGGAATCGCACTGGTCAAAGTATTCTGCGATTCTCTCATGCAGGGGTTAGGGCTTTCGTCAGCGACGACAAAAGAGAAGCCATTAAAACACTAATATAGTATACTACCAGGAAGAAGAGGAATCAATTCGCTTCCGGGCTCATCCACACCGATTGTCGTCAAGACCGTGGAAATTTCGCCCCCTCGCGTCCGCCTGCCCACTGAAATGAGGGAGGCCCTCCTGTCCTGCTGCTACCATCGAATGCAGTCTTAAGCGATTCCTTTGGGAAGAAGTCA
>CAZSBW010000021.1:0-17156 GCA_964604815.1 uncultured Salinivenus sp.
GCCGGTAGCCCTCGATGTGGGGAATGCTGCGCCGCACCGCGTCGGCCGTGCCCTGGAACCAGTCCTTGGACGAGGGCGTCTGCTCGGCGGCGAGGACCGTCACGAAGCCGTTCGTGAAGCGGTCGAACCGGTAGCTCTGCGCCAGGTGGCGATTCAGGCTCGCCGAGTTGAACTGGGTCAGGACAAAGATTCGGGGGATGTTGGAGTTAATGCTGTTCGACACAGGCACGTCGATGAGCCGGTATCGGCCCGCGAGGGGCACGGCGGGCTTCGCGCGTAGCTTCGTGAGGGGATAGAGCCGGGTTCCGGCCCCTCCGCCCAGTATGATGGTGAGGGTCGAGATATCCATGAGGATAGACGGGCTGTGTGGGACAACGGAGATCGATTGGGGGCGCCGTCTTTCAGCAGCGGTCTCCCTTCGTCTGTCTCCAAGAAAGGAAGCGCTACCGTGCGATGCAATCCATTTCTCACGCTATGGCCACCCCTCCTCCCCGCCGCCGAGAGGATCCAGGCGCAATCAACGCACGAGGACGAGACGCCCGCGATCGCGCACCTCATCCCCAACGCGCAGAACGTACAGGTACACGCCGCTGGCCCGCCCCTCTGCCTCAAAGGAGACGGAGTGTTCGGCGGCGGAAAGGGCTCGATCGACGAGCACCGACACGCGCCGGCCCATGACGTCGAAAACGCTCAGCCGCACGGGCGCCGACTCGTCCATCGAGAACGTTAGCTGCGTTCGACGACGAAAAGGATTGGGGCGGACGTCCACGCCGGCCCCCGGTTCTAAGGTCGGTCCCGACGTACGATCCATCCCCACGAAGAACTTGAGACCGCCCCCGGTCCCTCCGGCCACGAGATCCGGTATCTGATCGCCGTTGAGGTCTGCAACGGACGGAGCCGCTAGGAAAGGCATCGGCAATTCGAGTGAATCGGCGGGCCGGTCAAACGCCGCCTCTTCCGGCGTGCCGGTATTTCGATACAGGGACACCCCCGTCTCCGTCCCGAGAAAGAGGTCCGGCGTTCCCTCCTCGTCCAGGTCGAAAAAGGCCGGATTTGTTCGGCTCGCTTCAGGCTCAATGTTCGCGTACCGGTCCGTCTCCAGCTGGAAGTCCGGCGCCTGCGGCGAGCCCTCGTTCCGGTAGAACGCAAGAATGCCGTCGCTGCTGGATCCTACGAACAAATCCGGGTCCCCATCCGCGTCGATGTCCGTGAGAGCCGGTGCCGCCGCGTTGCCCTGCGGAAGCTCGACGTCCCCGGACGGCGCCCGCTCAAACTGCGGATCCGTCGCCGTTCCCGTGTTGCGGTAGAAGCGGACCGGCCCCGTAAACGCCCCGAGAAAGAGATCCGGATCGCCGTCGGCATCCACGTCCGCGAAAGCGGGCGCAAAGTTGAACCCGTCCTCGGCGTTCGGGAGAAGGGGCTCTTCCCGGTGTTCGTAGACCGGATCCGACGAGGAGCCTACGTTCTCAAACACGTGCAGCCGGGCCCTGTCGCCTCCCGGCTCCGCGTCGTTCCCAATCACCAGGTCCCGGTCGCCATCCCCGTCCAGATCCACGACGTCGGGCACGCTTTCCGCGCCCAGGTCGATCGTGGAAAGAAAGCGACGCGTGCGGAGCGTGTACGATGGCGTGGCGTCCGTGCCGGTGTTTTCGAGAAAGAGCACGTTCTCCACCGGGCTATTCCGAACGCCAACGACCAGATCGAGATCACCGTCTTCGTCGACGTCCCCGAGCGCCGGCGCGTTGTACCCCGCCGTCTCAATCGGATCGTCCGTCGGATACACGTCGGACACGCGCTCAAGCTGCGGATCGTCGCAGGAGCCCGTGTTCTCCAGCAGGTAGAGGCTTTCACTAAAGAAATCGCCCCAGAGCAGGTCCGGATCGCCGTCCCCGCCCAAATCCCCGGCCGCGACGACATTCGCCCCGTGGCGACGCTCAAACGAGGAAATCCCTCCCGCGCCCTCGTCGTTGAACCCACACACCCTCGGCGGCCCCACGCACACGTCCTGATAGGCCGTCGATACCTTCTCGAAAATGGGCGCGCCGTCGTCGCGTGAGCCCACGTACCGCTGGTACGTCAGCCGACCGTCGGTCCCGCCCAGCATCAGATCCGGCGGCCCGTCGCACTCGAGGCTCACCAGGGCCGGGACGTTCTGCTGGTTGGCAGAGAGGCGTTCGCCGTCGGCTCGCGTCAGAGGGCCCACCGGTTCTGCAAAGGCGGGGGCCTCCTCCGTCCCGTCATTGCGGAAGTATCGAACGTTGTTGGTGGACTGCTCGGCCAGAAGATCGGGATCGCCGTCGTCGTCGAGGTCGCCGAAGCGGGCCCACGCCCCCACGTCCAGCCCCCGAAAGTGATCGGTGCGCCACTCGTAACGCCCGTCGCCGGACGAGCCGGTATTCTCAAAGAAGACGAGGCGCCCTTCGCGCTCCTGCACGAACAGATCGAGGTCCCCGTCGCCGTCAATGTCCACGAGCTTGGGCCGAGGCGAATCGAAACCGCCCAGGAACGGCATGTCGTAGGCCGTCCCCGCCGTGTCCCGTACCGGAAACGGCCCCACCCGCTGTTCGAACGGTTGCGCGCCCGCCGGGTCTACAGAAAGGAATCCCGCGGGAAGTCCGACGGCACACACGACAAGAATGCGCAGGCGGGACGCAAAGCCCGCCCAGTGGTCCTTGCAGACCGGCCGCATTCGGTCGAGAAACGAAGAGAACAACATCCGTTCGGGCAAATGAACTCACAAATGCACGCATCGACGCACATCACGGCTGCCAGCGGGTGTTGATGCCCGCCGGGTTTCGCCCCACCTCAATCACGGCCTCAATCTCGTTCGTCTGCGTGTCGATGGCCACGACCGTGCCCACGCCCTCTCTCGACGACGGCGTGTAGGTCCCGTTCTTGTTGTTGTTCGAAATGTACAGCGTCTGCCCGTCGGGCGAAAGGGCACTGCCGTGCGGCTGGGCGAGCCCCTCCCCCTCGATCGTGGTGGTCTCAAGGGTCTCCGTGTCCATCGCGTAGACCGTATTGGTGGCCTTGCTTCCAAAATAGAGCGTCTGCCCATCATCCGCGAGCTGGGGGTGCCAGGGGGCAGCCCCCACGTCCACGCTATCGACGAGCACAGGAGCAGTCGGATTCGAGAGATCAAGGACCTGCACCTGCCCCGAAATCTCGCCGGTGATGTACGCAACGCTGCCCCCCGGCGCAATGTCCATCTGGATGTACTGTTGCGACGATCCAGACACTGAGGCTCGATTGCGTACGTCGTTGGTCTCGGCATCAACTGCAACAACCTGATTGGTCGTCAGGCTGCTGCTATAAACGTAGTCCCCCGTCGGGCTTGCCTTCAGGCCGTGTGGCCGATCCACCCCGACACTGATCTCCTCGGCACTTGACATGTCCGACGGGATCGCCGCAATGTCGTCCGACACGCTCGGAATGCTCAACGTGTGCCCGGCGTACAGTCGGTCCCCGGACGGATGGAGCGACAACATGCCCGGCGCCTCGAACGAGACCTGTCCCACCACCTCGTTTTGGGCATTGAATTTCACCACCGCGTTCTCATTGATGAGCGACACGTACCATGCTGATCCGTCGGGGGCCACGACGACGTGGTGGGGCTTTGCATTCCCGGAAAAGCCCTTCTCCGAGAGGTCGACCGTCTCAGCGACCGAATTCGACGCCGGATCGATGATCGAGACCGTGGCGTCTTTCTGATTGCACACGTAAAGGGCATTCGTCGGATTTGGATCGCTCGCATCTGAGGACTCTTCAGACCCGAAGAGGTCACATCCCGCCAGACTCACGCACAGGAGAACAGTGAGCCCGCTTAACCAGAACGAAGTCAATTTCATTGTGGTGCCGGCTTATTTCGGAAGAGAAAAAGAGAAACTGGGCGAGAATCCTCAGCGCGTGAAGACCACTTTTCGCGTTCGCTGGATGGACTCTCCCTGCACCCGCAGAAAATACACGCCGCTCGCCTGCGGATTCATCGTCAGCGATTGCCTCGATACCGGATCGATGTCTCCGTCGTGGAGCGTAGCCACGCGCCGTCCAAGCACGTCGTACAAAGCGACGTCAACGATCTGCACGTCCCCTACCTTCAGCGTAAACTGCTGCCGCTCTTGAACTGGATTGGGAAGCCCCTCTAGTTCAATTTCGTCTTCGAAGGGCACCCGCACACGGGCCGAGCGGCTAACCGTTTCGGACCCATCTGCCTCCACGTGTCGCACCCGGAACTGGTGCGTCCCGGGCCGTAGGTTGGTGGCAGAAACCTCAAACGACTGTCGGCTCCCGGTCGAGGCCCCCTCGACGGTCTCAACCACCGTCCAATCAGTCGACCCCGGTGGCCGTTGTTCGACCACCGACTCCCGGGTGTCAGCCGTGGCCGTGAGTCGCCAGCGAATTGTTGCCGTGCCCCCCTCACGCGTAGCAGCAAAGAAAAATATGGGGGCCAGCTGGGGTTGCAGAACAAAAAGCCCTTCCCCGATACTACTGACGACAACGACCCCGCTCTCAAAAAAGGGATATGTGCTCCAGGCCCCCTCAAAACCGGCCGAGTTGGACGCCGGGAACGTGTCGAAATGCGCGACCTCGTTCAGTTCTTCCGGATCGGACACGTCTAAGATGCGAAGCCCGCTCTTGTAATTTGCCTGGAAGGTATACTTCCCATTCACATACTGATTGTGGTCGCTGGACGCGGTCTCTCCGAGGTGCGTCGTTACAAGCTCGGGGGTGTCCAGGTCGGAGACGTCAAAGACGAGAGTGCGTGTACGACCGGTGACGCCCCTCACCTCGTCGAGTTCGTCGTCCACCAGGAGGTATCGCTGACCTTCCGTTAGCCACGCCTGGTGGACGTACCTGGGATTTGGATAAGTGACATTCGTGATGGTCTCGGTGCCCCTCTTATCGGAAACGTCGGCAATATTAATCTCGGCCTCGTTGGCATTGAAGCAGATCTCCTGGCCTTGGTAGTCCGTGTCCGGACCCTGGTAGTCCACACATTGAGCGTCGTGAGTATATCCGGAGGCGGTCACACCACCGGTTCGCGGGTCGGTATGACACCCGGCAAACTCAGGCTGACCGGGTGTACGGACGTCCACCACGTGGAGCCCGGGGCCGCAGTCAGCGGAGGAGGGCACATTCTGCCTCCCTGTAAGGCCCACCCCGTACGCGTATCCGGTCTCTTCGTTAATGACGACGTTGTGGGCCATTTCGAAGCCGTCATAGTGTGCCGTTTCGGAAAAGGTCACGGGCGGATCGTCTACCGATCGAAGCTGCGTGAGATCAAACACCTGAAGACCATGATCCGGGGCCTCGCTGACGATGAATGCGTGATTCTCATACACCTTCACGTCTCGCCACGTGCTCGCTCCCGAGTGGCTGGGCAGCGCCCCGAGATAGATGGGAGTGGTTGGGTCGCTGACGTCAACGAAGGCGGTTCCATCCGTCCGGCCTACGAGCGCATACTCAGCCCCCGTCTCCGGATCCGTCCAGCCCCAGATGTCATTGAGTGCCACTTCCTCTCCTCCACCCAGAGAATTGATGGAGAAATGCGACTTGAGATTGACGTTTTCGCAGGAATACCGGTTGGCCGCCACCCCATCGGTGCAGGGCTCGGTCTCGCCAAGCAGGGGCGTCTGTGCCGTCGCCACGGGCCCAGTTACAACCCCTCCCAGAAGACCTGTGACCAGAAGCACCAAGGGCAATTGGAGAAGACGAAACTGAACAGTCATTGTCGACGACAAAACTGAAAATTTTATTATAAAAACACCACCTCCAAACAAGCAAAATTAAGCACTCCGGTTCCTCAAATTTCCCTGGCACTGGGCCCCACCCCGCACTTCCCAATCGCCTTCTTCACGTCAGCGAAACAGTCGCAGGGCGAGATTCAGCAGCACGGTGAGAACGAGACTCAGAACAATCATCGTTCCGATGGGGGCGTACACCCGAACGTTGTCTCCCTCGTACGTGAGGTCGCCGGGAAGATTGCCCAAGTCGACCATCCGTCCCATCAACAGCGTGAGCCCTCCCACCACGACAAGCCCCAATCCCAGGTAGACCAATCCACGGCCCAGCGTTTCTACATCCATGCTCTGCGGTTTGCTTACCGATCCATGAGAACGTATGGAAAACTTTACTCCAGGAGAAGCGGAGCAAGCGCAACTGTGGGCGATCCCTGATGTCCCGGACACCTATTCACACATCTGGTTCACGTATCTGGACTTCGAAATGGGTCCACGTTTCTCAATCAGTGCACGGGACCTCTGTACACGACCAAACTCAAATGTCACTTCAATCTTTCGACACAAGTCATTCTGAGGAGCGAGGCAATCTAGATTGCCGGCGACGAAGAATCTCTTCGAGAAGCGGCGGAAGCGGGGATCAAGCCGCAGGCCGATCAAACTCGTTTCCGCTTTATTCGAAGAGATTCACTCCGAGAGTACTCGCACCAAAGGCATGACCTACGGCCCCTCCGCAGCGCCTCGCTTCGCCCGGAATGACGCGCTCGATAAGAGGAGATCTTCAACGTTGTGAAGGCTCGCCCAGTTTTTGTCGTGTACCATGGCACGAGACCGCTGTTCTAAGCTCCCGGACGCTGTTCACTGGTACTTCGAAGCCCCACCCCTCTTCGGCGCAAACTCTGGACGATCCTGTTCGTGCTAGAAACGACGCTTCCTATCTCCGAAACGACGCCTGCCCCATGCTTCTCCTGAAGTGGATTCTCGTCATTCTCCACATCATCACGGCGGCCGCCTGGTTCGGCCTCGGCCTGCGCCTGGCCGGGCAGGCCCGCACCGTGCTCGACCGGCAGGGGGACGCCCGGACGGCCCTCGCCGAAGATGGACAGCAGTCCGTCTGGCTCATGAACGTCTTCATCGTACTCACGCTCCTCTTTTCGCTCGGGGCCTTCGTCGCCGGCGGCCACTTTAACACCTACGGCCCGGCCTACCACTCGGCCGTCACGCTGATCGTCATCCTCACGCTCACCCAGTTGTTCGTGATTCGGCCCGCGTGGGGCACCCTTCAGGCCTACGCCGACAATCCCGACAGCACGAGCGAAGACGACGCCCAAAGCGCCAAGACGCGCGTCGCGATTGGAACCGGCGTGGGGCACCTGCTCTGGCTCGTGCTCCTCGGCCTGATGTTCACGAATCAGATCAGCGCAGCCCTGTCGGTGTAGGTTGTGCACGCCTGCGCGTGCCAATCGCTGTTTCCCGGTTTTTCGTCAACGGCGGTCTCGAACACAAGCACCTGGTTCCCTCATGGCAACGATTCAGGCAGAACGAACGCCCAATCCCAACAGCCTCAAGTTTACGTCCACGGACGGCGGTCGCTTCAATGACGACGTCGTCGCCCTCTCGTCGAAGGACGAGGCGAGCCGCCACGCCCTGGGCCGCTGTCTCTTTGCCCTCAACGGCGTCGACGACGTCTTCATCACGCCCGAGTTCGTGACGGTCTCCAAAACCCCCGCCACTGACTGGGACGACCTGAAAGCCGAGGTGGAGACCGCGCTCGCCGACTATCTGGAGGACAACTGACGAACGGGCCGCGCACCGTCAACCACGGGGCTACGTCGCCAGTTCTTGAAGAAAGGAGACCGTTCTGCGTCCCTCCTCGTCGTCGAGCGGCGGAATGTGCACCCCGCCCGGCGAGCGAACGATCGCGGGCTCCGGCAACTGGTCGTGCAGGTGGCGGCGCGCTATGATCGCATACACCTCCTCGTCCCGCGTGGCACGCCACTCCTCCACGTCATCGAGATCATCGTACTCCGTCCAGCGCACGTGACCGGGGCGCTGGGGCTCGGGCTCGCCCCGACTCATGAGAAACTCGAGCCCGTCGGCGTAGGCGTGCGGGGCGTCGTGGGCGTCCAAGAAGGCCTGCTTCATTTGAAGCGTGCCGGGCGTGTCCGGATGGGCCGGAAAGAGCCCCCGAAAGCCGGCCATGGCCTCCAGATAGGCATCCGGGGGGTGGTCGCGCGGCGCCCACAGAACTGCGAGACGGCGGCGTCCCATTCCCTCGAACAGGAGCATGTCTTCCGCCAACCGCCCCATTTCATCCTCCGACTCGTGCCCGTCCACAACCCCGATGCTGTAGACGGGCGCCCGAACGAGCCGCCGTGCGGGGGAAATGTCGTTCTCCTTGCAGGCGTCGTGGACGGCCCCCACCGACTCCCCCGGCTGCGCCAAAAGCGCGTCTCCCTCCTCGTAGACCGTCTCTTCGCCCGCGAACTGAATCGGGAGGCCCGGACGACGCTCCTTCAGCTCTCCTGCAAATGCCGGAAGGATCGACGGAGAGGACGCCGGACAATACCCAACGTACTCGTGCCCCAGCCCCCATACCGCGAGCGCATCGCGAAGCCCTGCCAGCGGGCTCGTCTCTGCGTGCAACACGCCAACGGGTCGTGCTTCGGAGGGCGCTTTCGCCCCCAGCCACTCTTCGAGACCCTCGATCGTGAGACGCTGCATCCAGCGGTTCAAGGCGTGTGTGAGCGCCTGCTCGGTCCAGCGATTGGGGGCGTCCAGGGTCTCGTCGACGGCAGCGGCGCGCACTGCGTGGTCGGGATCGCGCCAGTCAGCAGCGACGTCGGCGAGGGCTTCGATGCGCACACTCAGTTCATTCACGTGTCCTGCAACGACGGGCTTTGGAAAACAACGAATCGGACAGGTCGCTTGACTCCGAAGGGAAGATCGTCACCGGAGGCGTCAATCAGAGTTTTGTGCCTCGGAGATCACGAATGCGGTCTCAGAGCGTTCCACGATTCAGTGTTGGTTAGGCCCCGAAACTTTGGGCGGGTTCTTTCCTATCGACGGGTGGAAATGCGCCGAACGTTTTCCTGATACAGAAACGGGCTGTGCGGTCCCATGAGCGGGAGTGATCGCTGACGCCCCGCTGCGTGAATCAGACCTTCTTATACCGAATGCGATATTTCGCTGTGCATTTTTGTCCTCCCCATGCATGTTAGGGACGACCGGCGGGTCGTCCCTACATGGGCCTGATTGGTCTCTACAACCAATTCTCCGAGATTCGAGATGCAAAAACCTGCATAGCGATCCATAGCAGATGGTATTACCCGGCGGACAACTCGAAATACTTCAAATCGCCTATTTCTCAACCCATGGATCTCGATACTCACCGCGTTGCTGTTCTCGTCGACAAGTCCTTCGAAGATCTGGAATTCTGGGTCCCCGTCATGCGGCTCCGTGAGGAAGGGGCCGAGGTGGTCGTCGCGGGTCGGGAAGCGGAGAAGACCTTCACAGGCAAACACGGACTCACCGCAACCACGGAGGTTGCCGCTCGCGACCTGGACGCGGATGACCTCGACGGCGTTGTCGTCCCCGGCGGCTGGGCGCCCGACAAGCTTCGCCGGGACGAGGGCGTCACGTCGTTGGTGCGAGACATGGATGAGAACGGCAAGATCGTTGCCCAGATCTGCCACGCAGGACTCGTCGGAATTTCAGCCGGCATCGTGGAGGGGCACCGCGCCACCGGTAGTCAGGGGATCAAGGACGACCTCCTCAACGCGGGGGCCGAGTGGGTCGACGAAGCGGCCTTCCGCGATCAAAACCAGGTGTGGGGCCGCGTGGTGGAGGACATTCCGGCGTTCTGCCGCACGCTCGTAACGGCGCTTACTGATGCGTGAATGGTGGGTTTAGTGTGCCCGTTCCGCCTGGTAGGCCGACGGTGAACGTCCGAAGTGCTCCTTGAAGCTCCGGCTAAAGTAGGACAGGCTGTTGAATCCGACGGCATAGGCGATTTCCGAGACCGTCCCGGCCTCTTCATCAAGAAGTTCCGCCGCGCGTTCCACGCGAATGGTCCGGATGAACTGCGACGGCGTCTGCCCGACACTGTCCTTCATCCGCCGCGTCACGGTTCGCCGGGCACACCCTACCTCCTCGGCGAGCCGCTCCACCGAAAGATCGGGATCGGCCAAGTGGGCTCGCACGACCGTCCGTACACGCTCCTCAAACGACTCGGGGGTCGCCTTTGGGGCCGAGGCCTCAGCCCCCTTCGTCTCTTCTTCCTCGAATCGCTCGCGCAACTGTCGCCGCGTCTTGATGAGCCGGGCAATCTGTGCACTCAGCACCTCCGCGTCAAACGGCTTCGTCACGTAGGCCTCGGCCCCACCCTCCAGGCCCTCAACCTGATCGACCTCGTCGGCTCGCGCAGTGAGCATCACCACCGGAATGCAATCGGTGCGTCGGCTTCGACGCAGCGCGCGGAGCATCTCGAACCCATTCAGCTCCGGCATCATCACGTCGGCCACCACCAGATCCGGAAGGGCCGATCGGGCGCGCTCGAGTCCCTCCCGGCCGTGCTCCGCTTCGAGAACCCGGTAGTTCGGTTCCAACAGGCGCCGCACGTACTGCCGCACGTCGGCATTGTCCTCCACGACCAAAATTGTGGTCCGGTCCACTCCCGTATGCTCCGCCGCAGTCGAGTCGCCCGTTGCATCCAGCCCATCTTCGACCTCCGTTTCCAAAGACGCCCTCGTCCTCCGTTCCTCCGGCAGCGAGGTGCCCCCCGGAAGCTCCGTCGCCGAAGCAGGGGCCTCCGATTCAGGCGGAGTCGACAGCTGAACGCGGAACGTACTTCCCTCCCCGAGCGTGCTGTCGACCTCAATTCGTCCCTCGTGGAGGTCCACCAGTCGCTTCGTAAGGGCCAGTCCGATGCCGGTGCCGCCCAACCGGGCCTGATCGGCGCCTCGATAGTATCGCTCGAACAGCATCTCCTGCTCTTCCTCTGAAATTCCCGGTCCATTGTCCATCACGACGAGGCGCGCCTCGTTCTCTGCCGTCACGGTGGCCCGGACGCCGACGGTGCCCTCCTCGGGCGTGTACGCCAGCGCATTGCGCACGAGGTTCGCAACCACGGTCTCCATGTGATCGGGGTCGAAAACCACGGCCCGATCCGCCTCTCCAGTGTCGACCGAAAGGACCACGTCCTGGGCCTCCGCCATCGGCGTGAGGCGCCGCGTCACCTTCTCCACGAACGCGCCCCACGCTTGCCGCTGCGGGTTCAGGTCGAGGCGACCGGCGTCGTAGCGGGCGAGTTCCAGGAGCTGCTCCACCAGCCGTTCCAGACGTGTGGCGTTGCGATGCACAATGCGCAGCATCTCGGTTTCGCGTTCGGGCCGATCCCCGTGATCGAGAAGCTGCCGAACGGGCCCGATCATCAGGGAGAGCGGTGTGCGCAGCTCGTGGCTGATGTTGGCGAAGAAGCGAGACTTCATGTCGTCGAGTTCGCGCAGCTGATCGGCCTGCTCTTCGACGGTCTCCAGCGCCGCTTCGGCCCGCTCCTTGGCGGCCCTCAGCTCTTCCTCTGCCTCGCGGCGAACCCGGTGCCGCGACCATCTCGTGGCGTAGAGCACAGAACAAATGGCCATTCCGCCCACGATGGTCATTGCCAGAAACGGAACGGCCTCCCACACGGACGTCGCCTCCACTACGCCCGCCGGTACAAACAACCCGGTTCCTGTAAAAAGGACGTAGAGCCCGAGAATGCCACCACCTATGCTCAACATCTGCCACGGGCGAAACGGCACCGTTACGGCTACCCCCATGTACATCATGGCTACAAACTCGACGGCGACGGACGGCCCTTGAAGAAGGTCGTCGTGCATTGACAGCCCACAGATCCCCATTGCGACGATTCCCCCCACAAACCGACCCACGGAAAGCGAGCATTTCATCTTGGACAGAGCCATCAGCCCGACCCCGCCTACCGACACGAGGAGGTCGTATAAAAGAGCAATTTCGCCACTTCCCGACGCCGAATACGTCCAACTGAGCGTGCCCCCCCACACAGCAAGTGAGATGCAGAGATGAGCTGCTACTCCGCACAAGAGAGCACCGCCGCCCCACCAGAGCCCCACGTGCATTGTTTCGGTGAGTGAAGACCGAAACGCCGGATCCGTCTCCAGCGACGACGGCTGGACGTATCGCTCCCAAAACCGCCTCAGACGCCTGTAGGTCGTTTGGAGGGAACCGTTCATGATCTCTTACGGGCTGTTTTTCATTCCAGCGCTGTCGGCCTGATCAACGCGCAACGGCTGCAGAATGGGGGCATTCTAGGTGGTTGCTTCCCAGAGGCGTTCTCGGTTCAACACAATCGGCAGCGTGCACGCCCAGAATCTCGGGCCGGTCTCAAAATCAAAACAGATCCCTAGACCCGGAGGTCTTCAGTTACGGGGGCTCCGAGAAGAGCACTCCCCGACTCGTTGATGACCCTCTTGCGCGTTGGTGTCGACGGACGGTTCTCCAATCATACTGATCCGTGCACGGGTAGTTAAAAAATATTCTCCGTGCGAGGGGGACCGTGTTATGTTATCAGCGGAGATCATCTTTAAGAACCCATTCACGTATCAGTAAACAGAATTCCTGACCTGTTCCTCGGATTTTCGAGAACAGATCCGTCCACAACGTGTGGCCCCCCGAAAAGAGGATTGGTCGACTCGAATCCGTCCGTCCTCATTTCTCGGAATGAGTTCACGTCATCAACACGTAATTGGCCCACCACCGACCTATCAATTTATTGCAAAAAGAGGGCCAAAAAAAAGCCACAGGACGGGCAATAGGCGGACCCGTCGCTTCCGTGTAGAAAACTGCTCGCTATCGCAGGATCATGATCTTCTGCGTTCGCGTCTGCCCGCCGGCACGCAACCGGCCGACGTACACCCCGCTGGCGAGTGACGCCGGATCGAACTGAACGTCGTGCCGTCCGGCCTGGCGCGTGCCCTCCACGAGGGTCGCCACCTCTCGCCCGAGCACGTCGTAGAGCCGAAGGGCCACGTCCGACTCCTCGGGCAGCGTGTACGCGACGGTGCCCTGCCGACGCATCGGATTTGGATAGGACGTAAGCTGCACCTCGTCGGGCAGGAGGCGCTCGGTCTGTTCGTCGACGTACCGCTCGCTCCCCACCAGCAGCATCAGGCGCGTCGTCGGCTCGTCCGGCTGGAGGGTAACAGAGTCGCCGGCCCGCAACGCGTGACGATCGTGAGTGGACCGATCGACCAGGACGGCCGCTCCCCCGTCGAGGGCAGTGGCGCGGGTCGCGCGGAGCTGGACGGGTCCGCCGTCCTGCGTATTCAGACGAAGGGGGAACGCAGTTTCTTGCGCAACTCGCGAAGCTCTTCCCGTTCCTCACTTGAGAGTCCGTCGGCGCTTTTCCCGTCGTCTCGGTCAGCCTGATTTGTCCAGTTGCGTATGGCCTGCTCAGTTGGCTCAAACTCGTCAGCCAGATCCGAAGGTGTTCGCCTGTTCCGGGCCAACTCGACGATCTGATTTCTGAATTTCTGTGGGTATGGTGGACGTGTTCTTAGCATGGTCGGTACCTGTTGGTTCGAAAGTGAAGAAACGTCCACCAAACCGGGTCAGGTCCAGAGAGACCTATTGAAAGTGCATTACTGATCCGTGCACAGGCAGTTAAACAATATTCTCCGTACGAGGAAGGAGATCTCGGATCTCCAAGACCGTGTTATGCTATCAGCGGAGATCGTCTTTAAGAACCCATTCACGTATCAGTAGCTCAGGATGAGCGTCATCGTTATTCAGAGCGAGCCGATCGACGTCCAAGACGCACCAGCGCGTTACCCCCATGCTCACGCACATCCTCCGGCACGCGCGAAAGAAATTTGGCGTGCGAGCCTCCCATCGGTCGGATCGGGCTTCAACGTGGACTTGCTGTGCACGCTCGACCCTGGCAATCGCATCTGGGGATCTGGCTACCTATCACTTTGAGTTGCGGACGCTCCCAAAAATCCCTCAACTCGTCATCCCGCACCCCGATGCGGGATCTCTCTGGAGACAGAAGCGCTGTATTCGGGGAGATCCTGAGTCGAGCTCAGGATGACGTGCTTTTACTGGGGTTTTTGGGAGCTTTGGAGTCGGTGCAGACAAAAGTGATAGGTAGCTAATCTGGGGATTGGTCCGATTCCGGGCGCTGGGACCCGGGGCAATCCAGATTGCCAGGACCGAGTGCGTCCAGGTGCTATTTTCCGTCTGCGGCTCGGTCCGGGCGTCGGGACGGTGGTCGCGCCGATGGCCTCGGCGCGCGATGCCGAAACAGCTCCCCGGATTGGTTCGGGAGAGACGTCACTCAACCGGCTCCAGCCGAAAGAGCCCCCCGTCTGGAGCGTCGGTGAGCAGGTAGAGGTGTCCATCCGGGCCCGTCGCCACGTCGCGGATGCGGCCCAGCTCGCCCTTTAGCAGCTCCTCCTGATGCGTGACGGCCTGCCCCTCGAGCTCCACCCGCAGGATCTTCGCATGAGCAAGCGCGCCCAGGAAGAGGTCGTTCTGCCAGTTCGGAAACGCATCGCCCTCGTAGAACGCCATGCCCGAGAAGGCGGGCGAGGGATCCCAGTATTCCACCGGCTGCGTCATGCCGGGCTTTTCGGTGCCGCCGATGGGCTCCTGATTCCGATAGGTGTCGCCGTACGAGACGGCCGGCCAGCCGTAGTTGTTGCCGGGCTCAACCAGGTTGAGCTCGTCGCCGCCGTGCGGCCCGTGCTCGTGCTGCCAGACGGCCCCCGTCTCGGGATGAATGGCCATGCCCTGCTGGTTTCGGTGGCCGTACGCATACACCTCGTCCCGTCCGTCCTCGTCCCCCACGAACGGATTGTCTTCAGGCACCGAGCCGTCCCTGTTCAACCGAACCGTGGTGCCGACTGACGTGCTCGGCGTGGGAATGTCGACGACCCGTTCCCGGCGTTGCCCGCGCTCGCCGAGCGTCACGAGAAGCGTTCCGTCATCGAGAAAAGCGATGCGCGAGCCAAAGTGATAATTCGGCTCCAGGAACGGCGTCTGACGGTAGACCTCCTCCACGTCCGCGAGCGCCGCGCCATCGAGCTTCGCCCGCGAGAGCACCGTGCCGCCCTTGCCGTTCTCTTTCACCGAATAGGAGAAGTAGATCCAGCCGGTTTCCTCATAGTTCGGTGACACGCGCACGTCGAGCATGCCCCCCTGATTCTCCGCCCACACCTCCGGCACGTTCGCCAGCGGAGTGGTCCCGTCCGCGTCGACCAGAACCATTCGCCCGGGCCGCTCCGTGACGATCATTCGCCCGTCTGGGAGCCAGTCGACGGCCCACGGATGCTCCAGGCCATCCACCGTTTTCACGACGCGGAACGTCGCTTCCTCCGACTCGACGCGATCGATCACGACCTCGTCGTCCGGTGCGGCCGACTCATTTTCAGACGAGCTCGGGTCGTCCCCGAGAGCACAGGCGCAAAGAACAACCGAGAGGAGACCGATAAGAACACGCATGGAACCAACAAAGATGATTGACAGAACTGCATGAGGAGTTGTGATACGACTTCACGCTTCCCCCGTCCCCACCGTTCCGCGGCCCGCTGTGGATCGCACGTTGGTTACGCGGGCGTCATTTTCGGGGGGCCCCTCGAACGGAAGAAACGTCGAGCGTCGCAATGCGAGATCAGCCGAGAAGAGGGTCCGCAGTCCGATCCGGATTGGTCGAATAGGTCGCCTGATAGAAGCGCACTTCCGTAATCGACTTGAGATCAGATCGTCGCGTTCGAAGCACGCTCCATAGAGCGCGCAATTTTTCAGTTCGCTCCCCTTTTTCGTCAATTCGTCTGATCGAGCGGACGAGCCCCTTGAACCGTGCCGAGGAGAAGCCCGCTTGCTCGTGGTCTTGCGCACCGCCCAAGACCTCAATTCACCGGCCCGACTCGTCGGTTCCTTCTACCTGAAGAGTCGTTATCGTCGAATCCGCTCGCACGGCAAAGCTCGGATACACCGAAAACGGATAGAGTTAATCTTTGCCACCCCGCACACCACATTCGCGGCAATGAGCAATCCCCCGACGACGGTGACAGCCAGTGTGCCCGAATGCCTCGATGTTGTGGGCGGTGGAGGCCGCCCCCACTGCAAGCGTCCCTCAGTCCAGAGGGCCTCCTCGCCGGTCTGCGCGGCCGCGACGGCCAGGCGACGTCCGTCCCCCTGTCTCTCGCTGCTCCGCTCCTGGGCCTGAAGTCGATCGAACAGATCCATCCGGAGCAGGCCCCCAACGCCCCCCCGCTCCCACTCCGCCCCCTCGTCGTACACGAGCGTCAGCGGCGCTCCGAATTGCTGGCCGAGTCGCACAAAGAGAACCCGAAGGTCGAGCAAAAAGGGTAGAATGGGATAGAGGGTCCAGAAGGGGATCGCCAAAAACAGCCGCGTGGATTCGTGAAACAGAAACGCCCCCCCGCCGCCCAGGGCCGGAGCGACCGAACGGGAAGCGTGAACAGAAATCCGATCTCGAACAGAATCGTGAACGCGCCCGCTCCCTGGTAGAGCAACGGATACTGGTCGATGCGGAAGAAGGGCACGAACGACCGCGTAAACCAGACCGAGTGCATGCGATACTTCAGGTTTTCGCTGAATGCCCACGCGAATCCCTTCCCTGCACACTTCCAGACGCCCGGAAAAAAGTAGATGATACCGAGCAGAATCCAGGTGTAGCGAAGCGGAAGCGCATAGGCCCGATTGGGCTCAGGAGCCCGAACAGTCAATGAACGACCCGTCCGGCGGAGCGCAGACTTGCTGCACGGTAAGCGAGTACAGGAATAGGGGACTCCAGCGGGGAATTTCCGTCCTTACGACGAAAACCGGAGGTTGCAAAGCCCGGCGATGTTCTTAAACATCAGCGCGTGACGCGATAACTCGTTGCGAAATCGCTCGCTCAGTGCATTGAATATTTTGAGCTTACCAATCACATGCTCGACCCCGATGCGCACGGAGGCATGCAGGCGATTGTACACTTTCTCCTCTTCAGATAACGAGATAGATCAGCTGAAATGGGCACGAAAAGGCCCGTCAGAACCCGATACGATAGATACGTATCGGCTCTCGTTGCCCTCGCAGGCGTCGCCACTCCCGATTTGCGAAGCCAAAATTGCTTGGCCGACCTCGCCCGACAGCGGCACCGGCCCATTTTCAGCTGTCGCGCGGGGTTATAGCGCCTCTACTAGGACCGCCAGATGAGACGAGCCGAATAGTCTTCAAACGCGTCGTCGCAACTGACAATCGGCATCTCTTCTACAATCGCCTGCGCGATGATGAGCCGATCAAATGGGTCACGGTGATGAAAAGACATCCTTCGCTGCTCGTCCAGATGCTCCGGGCCGATCCGAAGCACCTCGATGGCATTGCCTCTCACGT